>CAZOBX010000045.1:0-29270 GCA_964578045.1 uncultured Kangiella sp.
AACAAATCCAGCACTAAACATATCCATCATTCGAATCGCATGATCTATTTTAATTTCGCTTAATCGCCCGTGATTAAATTGTTGTAATACCGGCGAAATTCGAGCGCAGGCTGTTTCAATTAACTCCGCAGCCAATCGTTTGAATTTTTCTTCCTTCATGCCACGAGGTAAAAATCCAAAAATAATATTGATAATTGCTGGGTCATTGGCACATTCATTCATTGTAAAATCACCGATCGCGGTAAAATAGTCTTCGAGCGACAGATATTCGTCCGCAGAGATACTGTCAAGCATTTGTTCGACAATGGAGCGGATCATGGCGAAAATCACATCATCAAGATTATTAAAGTGATGATACAAAGTGCCTTTAGCGATCCCTGCTTTCGCGATCAGGGAGTTACTAGTGAGCGAATCATAGCCAGACTCCCCAACAATCTCCATCGCTGCATTAATAATCTTTTGACGTGTTTTTAGTGCCGATTTTTGCCTGGCTGTAGTCATGTTGGGTCTATATCTCTAATATTTGAAGTAATACACTAGTCGATACTTTAGTTTTCACCGACTAATTGGTCAATGAAATTAGTTTATACCAAAGTGAAAGATTAGAATACACCAATAGTCTATTATTGCCCTCTAACTAAAATAGTCACAATAAAAAGAAACTATTTAGTGCCATTCAAAGTGGTCATCTAGAAAGGCAGAAATTCGGATTACTGAGCCTTCCAAAAAATTTACAACTAAATTTTGGTGATTTTATTTCGAATTTCCGCTTCGTCCGAATGGCGGTCGTTGGGGAACTCTGTTTTGAATGACTCTTGCAGGAAGGTTAGGAGCCATAAACGCCTAATTGAGTTACAGAATAACCAACTGGGATTGCGAGTCATATTGGTATTGCCTAGGCGATAGTCAGATTTTGAATTCTTAGAGTAATAACCTGGGAAAATTTTAACACCATCTTAATAATCAAACATTACAAAAATTTAATTTTCTGGAAAGGTTTAGGATAGTTACCTTATCGTAAACTACAGGCAATGATTGCTTAGTCAGTGCAGAACAGGTCAAACAAATCTAAACCTTCTAAGCCTGTTTCCCTTATCCGAACTAATGAGGATTAAATGTAATGAGTCCATCTAAATTACCACCTCCTGTTTTATTAAAATCTTTACTAGTCATCATAGTTCTTGTCGGTATTGGCATTTCAGCAACCTTTGCGAATAATCCTCCGCCGGCAAGTTCGTGCTTAAAGCCAATTTGAAAGCACAGCAACTTTGAACGTACATTGTTCGACAATAGCGGTAAAGATAATTTTCGTTGGCGAACGGGTGTTGAATATTCCCGCAGTCTTGAATCCTTTACAGGGTTGCGTGTTTTAGCTGGTGTTGAGTATAAACGGCGTAATATTGGAAACTACGGCTCATATATATAACTGACGATTTGAACTCACCTAACGCAATAATCATCGAAAGTGACTCAACATCCGAAAAATTAATCTGTCTTCAGTAAGTTTTTTGAAAATCACCCTTAAAGTCATTTTGCTGCTGCCATTTATTAACTTATCGTAATGTTGTATTGATAAAAAACTTGTTATGCTTAATGTAGAGTATTACCACAACAAACAATGAATCACGTTCCATATTGACTCGGAAACTTAATAATTATGCGCATTCTAGTTATCGAAGACGACAAAGAAGTATCTGACTATATCGCAAAGGGGTTAAAAGAAAGTGGCCACCTTGCTGAGCAGTCATTTGATGGTAAAGATGGGTTGTTCTTAGCCACCAGCGAATCTTACGATGTACTACTGATAGATAGGATGTTGCCTTTTCTGGATGGCCTGACCATCATTAAAACACTTCGTGGCGCAGGCAATGATACCCCGGTAATTGTTTTGAGTGCCTTGGGGGATGTGGATGATCGGGTCAAAGGTTTAAAGGCTGGGGGGGATGACTATTTGGTTAAACCGTTCGCTTTTGTCGAGCTGCAAGCAAGAATTGACGCGCTTCATCGACGAAGGCAACCCCATTTTGATGATTCAACGAACCTGACAGTGGGGGATCTTAGTGTTAATTTATTGTCCCGAAAAGTCAGTAGAGCCAATCAAATTATCAACCTGCAAGCGCGAGAGTTTCGTTTACTTGAATACTTGTTAAAACACAAAGGACAAGTAGTGACACGAACCATGTTGCTGGAAAATGTATGGGACTACCACTTTGACCCTCAAACCAATGTCATTGACGTTCACATTAGCCGTTTACGCAGTAAAATTGACAAGAATTTTGATTGCCCGCTGCTGAAAACGGTCCGGGGTGCCGGCTATATGATTCACAGTGGGGATTGATTGCAATGAATATCTTTCAGAAAATATCTCTACGAAATCTGGCATGGTTCTATGGTGGTTTCTTTTGCATCCCTTTGGCTCTGATGGTAAATTTATTTTCATCGGATCCACAAAGTCGCTTTTTTGATGAGAACATACAGCTTCTTACAAAGCTATCAGAGAGTTACCAGGCCATTTACCAATTGAGTGGCGCAGCTGGGGTCACAAAAGCGATCCATAAAAATGCCTCTTCCGATTCACCAAATATCTGGTATGTGATGCAGGAATCCGATGGCTCTAGTGTATTAGGTAATCTAGATTTAACGCGTTTTTCACCACAACTAGAATATGAATTCGATTTTACTGTTGGTCAGTTAACGGATTTTCAAACAGGGGATGTCGATATCATGTATGTGACGTCAGACCTGTTTGACGGACGTCAGTTAATCATTGGCCAAGATATCACTTCCAGGCTAAGTAAATTTTCCTATATTTACTGGCTAAGGTGGATACTTGTGACGGCTTTAGTTTTAGGCACCGTTGGTGGATTATCGTCTGGCTATTTTATTTTACGCCGTCTCGAATTAATTAATGCAACGAGTAAAAACATCATTGAAACAGGAGATTTGACCCAACGAATTCCCGTCGGTGGCGCCGGTAAAGATTTCGATGCCCTGGCACAAAACCTTAATAGTATGTTGGATAAAATACAGGAGCTGATGATAAGCATCCGTCGGGTTTCGGATAATATTGCGCATGATTTACGTACTCCACTGACACGTCTGCGTCACAAACTCGATAGGCTGGAAAGCGATACTCTCCAAGTTGATGAAAAAAAGGATATTGTGACAAGTCTGAAGCATGAAGCCGACAACTTGTTAAATATTTTTTCCGCATTATTACGAATTACCAATATTGAATCTGGTGAAAGGCATGCAAATTTTGAGAAAGTTCCCATAGATCAAATGCTGTATGATCTGGTGGATTTGTATGAGCCAATCGCATCGGAAAAAAAGCAAAAAATAGAATTAGATGTTACGCCTCAAATGTTGTGTGTTGATAGTGACCTATTATTTCAGGCACTGGCAAACATACTTGATAATGCGGTTAAATATACGCCTATTGGCGGCAACATTAAGCTGTCATTACAAAGGGCAGATAAACAAATAAAAATAAGCATCGCAGATAATGGTATCGGTGTAGAAAACTCTGAAATACCAAAGTTATTCAGACGTTTTTATCGTGTAGAGCAATCTCGTAATATGCCAGGCAATGGTCTTGGTCTTAGTCTTGTCGCTGCCGTTGTTGCCTATCATAAGGGCACAATTGAGTTGCAGAATAACCAACCGGGATTGCGTGTCATATTGGTCTTGCCTAGGCGAAAGTCAGATTTTGAATTCTTAGAATAGTAGCCTGAAGAAACTTTAACACCCCCTTATAAATCAAACATTACAAAAATTTAATCTTCTGGAAAGGTTTAGGATAGTTACCTTCTCGTAAACTACAGGCAATGATTGCTTAGTCAGTGCAGAACAGATTAAACAAATCTTCACCCTTCTAAGCCTGCTTCCCTTATCCGAAATATCGAGGATTAAATGTAATGAATCCATCTAAATTAGCACCGTCTGTTGTTCTAAAATCTTTACCGGTCATCATTGTTCTTGTTGGAATTGGCATTTCAGCAACTTTAGCGAATAATCCTCCGCAGGCAAAGCCGCAGAGCGAGGGAAAAAAGGCCCTGTTAGTATCCGTCCTTAAAGCCGATTTGAAAGCTCAGCGAGTGCAAGTTTCTGGCTTTGGCGTAGTACAAGCCAGAAAAAAGCAGAATGTAATTATGCAGGTAGGCGGTGTGGTGACTTCACAAAACAATCAGCTTGTAGTGGGCGGAGTCATTAATAAGTCAGAACCATTAATACAACTCGAAACTTATGAATATGACATGAAATTAATTCAGTCAAGAGCAAATGAGGCCAATGCACAATCAGCCTTCACTGATGAGCTAGGATTGCAATATGTCGCCAAACGGGATTGGGAGAGATTGGATGGTTCAGCGAAAAGAGGTGAATTGCAAAAACGACTGATTTTGCGCACCGATAAACTTGAAGCAAGTAAAGCCGCATTGGAGAGTGCCAAGAGTGCTCGAGGTTTAGCACAATTAGACCTGGAACGAACTCAGTTAACGGCTCTTTGTGATGGTTTTGTAGAAAGTGAGAGTGTTGAAATCGGCCAGGTGATTAAAGTTGGTGAACAAGTAGCAACATTGGTGTGTAGCGATACTTTTGAAGTGGTGACAAATATCGCCCTGGAAAATATTCAATGGTTGCAATTTCCGGACGAAAATGGTCAACACGGCTCTAAAGTAGAAGTTATACAAACGCTAGGCAAGGATCAAAAAATGGTGAAAATCGGTAAATTGTCACGATTGTTGGGTAGTGTCGACCCTGCTGGGCGAATGGCGCAGGTCGTGGTGGAAATTACGCAACCGTTAGAAGGTTTCCCACTACTTGTGGGGGCTTATGTTGAGGTACAAATTGCGGGTATCACCGTTGATAAAGTGGCTCAACTGCCACGTTCAGTGGTTCACGAAAATAACCAGATCTGGCTAATGGACAGTAATGAGCAACTCGCTTTTCGTCAGGTTGAAGTGTTGTTTGCTCAAAATGACCAACTTTACATTAAAGCTGGCGTTAGTGACGGTGAAACGATAGTCAGTAGTTATATTCCAACCCCGTTAAGTGGTATGAATTTGCGAATTGAGCACTAGGAGACACATATGTTAAATGCGGCCACTAAGTGGATGACGAAAAATAGCGTTGCTGCCAATTTGTTAATGTTCTTGTTTATTGTTGGCGGTCTTGTACTCGCCAACAATGTACGACAAGAAGTTTTTCCTGAAATTGAAATGGATACGGTCAATGTACAGGTTACCTATCAGGGTGCCAGTCCGTCAGAAGTTGAACAAGGGATCTTATTAGCGGTAGAAGACGCGGTAAAAGATGTTGCTGGAATTAAGCGTATTACGAGCGAGGCAAGTGAAGGTTCGGGCCGGGTCAGCATTGAACTATTGAGTAAAGACAATAGAGCCTCGGTATTGCTGAATATTAAAAATTCGGTTGATGCGATACGTTCTTTCCCAGATGAAATAGAAACCCCTGTTGTTAGTTTGCAGGTATTGAAGCGAAAAATAGTTTCACTGATCGTTTATGGTGATCAGAGTGAGTCAAATCTCAGGGAGTTAGCAGAAACAGTGCGTATTGAACTTCAAGGGCGAAAAGACATTAGCTTAGTGGAATTAGCGGCGGTCAAAGCGTTAGAAATTTCAATTGAAATCCCACAATCGACACTGAGAGCCTATAACCTGACTTTAGACACAGTTGCGCAAATCATCAGAAATAATGCTCTGGACCTAGCCGGGGGATCGGTTAAAACCAATGCAGGCGAAGTGTTGATCAGAACTCAGGATCGCAAGGATCAAGGCAGTGATTTTGCTAACATTCCGATAGTAGCAAACGCTAATGGTAGTTATGTTCGCTTAGGCGATCTGGCACAAATCAAAGATGCATTTGAGGAGCAGGATATTGAATTTTACTACAATTCAAAACCAGCCATTCGCATGGAAATATATAGTATCGGCAGTGAAACGCCGGAAAGTATATCTCAATCTGTAAAATCCTATATTCAAGAAAAATCCCAGAGATTACCTCAAGGAACTGAGCTGGCAATATTTGACGACCAATCTGAAGCATTTGCTGCACGGATGGAGATGTTAGTCAAAAATGCTGCCTTAGGTCTGATTTTAGTCTTAGTGATTTTGGCCTTGTTTCTTGATCCAAAACTCGCATTTTGGGTGATGCTCGGTCTGCCTGTTTCGATTCTCGGCTCTTTTTTATTCTTTGGTACCTTGGGCGCCACGCTTAACATGGTCTCAATGTTTGCTTTTATCATCACTCTGGGAGTGGTAGTGGATGATGCCTTAATTATCGGTGAGAGTATTCACCATGAACGGGCGAAGGGCATGAGTAATCTTGACGCTGCAATCAAAGGCACAAAGGCGATGAGTGGACCAATCTTGTTTGCAGTTTTAACCAATATTGCCGCATTCATGCCATTATTTTTTATCCCAGGCACCATGGGAGACATCATGAGTCAGATACCTGCCGTGGTGGTTGCAGTATTGACGGTTTCTTTAATTGAGTGCTTGTTGATTTTGCCCGCACATATGGCACATTCCAAAGAAAGTACCGGTGTGTGGAAAACGCTAGGAAGGCCTCAAAAACATATCAGCAAGTGGTTGACTGAGTTCACTGAGCAGCGCTTTTCTCCTGTGGTTAAATTTGCAATAAAACATCGTTATAGCACCATTGCCAGTGGCGTTTTTATCCTAATTTTGAGTATCGGTATGGTTCGCGGCGGATATATTCTGTTTAACATTATGCCGAAAATTGATAGTGATATTATTTCCGTTCAGGCGACGTTACCTTACGGTTCTCCTCTGTCAGATTCTAAGCATGTACATGCAATCTTGGTTGAATCTGCACAAAAAACGATAGAGCAATATGGTGGAAACAAAATAGTTCGAGGAGTATTCAGCACTATAGGTGCTAACGTCTCTCAACAAAATGTGACAGCTGCCAGTGGCGGCCACGAAGTGGGTGTCATTATTTCATTAATTGACGGCAGCGAACGAGATTTCAGCGGCACTCAGTTTGCCAAATCTTGGCGTGAAATGACCGGCGAAATTGCCGGGCTGGAAAAAATTACGTTCTCTGGTGAGCGTGGTTTTGGCGGCGCTGGCGCAGAGATCCAGGTAGAACTTATACATCAGTCAGATCAAGTGGCTCAGGAAGCCGCAGCTAAGTTGGCTGCAATACTCTCAGGTTATGACGGCATTATTGATATTAATGATGGTTTCGAGCGCGGTAAACCACAATTAGATCTGGCGTTAACCCCACAAGCCAGAAGTTTAGGTGTGACTTCAAACGAGTTGGCCAGGCAGGTAAGGGCCGCTTTCTTTGGTTCAGAAGTATTACGACAACAACGCGGCCGCAATGAAGTTAAAGTGATGGTCCGCCTTCCTTTGTCCGAACGTTCAACGTTGGATACAGTGTCAAATATGACGGTTCAAACGGCTGATGGAGGTGAATTTCCTTTAGGACAGGCTGCGACCGTTAAAATGGGATATGCCTTCACCAATATCAAACGTACAGGTGGCAGTCGTGTGGTTCCTGTCACGGCCGGCATTGATGACTCTCGCGCTAATCTAACAATTGTCATGGCGGAAATTAAAGATAAGATTTTGCCAGCACTACTCCAGCAATATCCAGGGTTAAGTTATTCTTTTGAAGGGCAGAATAATGATCGTCAGGAATCGATGCAGGCAATGGCTCAAGGAATGATGGCCGCCTTATTGGCAATCTACGCACTTTTGGCCATTCCATTTAAAAGCTATTCCCAGCCACTGATTGTGATGTTAAGTATACCGTTCGGAGTCGTCGGCGCCATTTTGGGCCACATGTTAATGGGATTCGATTTGAGTCTACCGAGTATCATCGGAATTATTGCTTTGAGCGGGGTAGTCATTAACGACTCCCTGGTATTGGTGGTAACCGCCAATCAATTTAGGGACGAGGAAAAGCTGCCTGCCGCTAATGCAGCGGTCAAAGCATCAATTAGACGTTTGCGTCCTATTTTGTTAACCACATTAACTACCTTTTTCGGATTAGTCCCCATGTTGATGGAGACCTCAATGCAAGCGCGTTTTCTCATCCCTATGGCAATATCCATTGCTTTTGGTTTGCTGTTTGCCACTGTGATTATTCTGTTTATTGTGCCATCTGTTTATATGGTGCTTGAAGATATAAAAATTAAGTTGAAATTTAATCCTTCTGCTAGATTAACTCCCACAAATGAGGGTGCTTAAATTATGTGTGGAAAACTTGAATCTGCAATCAAATCAGACACGTATAATATTTTTATTGGGTGATATACTCTAGCTATTTTGAGAAGAAAAAGCCGATGAATAACTTCACAATGGGGGTGCCTATATATGGGGTGCTAAACCCCGGTAAGACTCCTATTAACCTATTTATCAACGTCAGTGAATTACAAAAAAAATCCACGTTGATAACTTTCTAGAAGTGTTTTAAATAGAGTAGCAAATGAGCAGTAGAATTAAAAATATTATACGACACGAATGTTTATCAAACGGATTATTGCATGAACATATAGAAGCGGCTTGTGAGCATGCTGTGAACCTTTATAGTCAAAATTACTCATTCTCTGAATCGATTATTGGCGGAATGAATTTGGCCGAGGAGCTAACAAGGGAAAAAACAAGAAGTGATTTTCCAGCAACCTTTTAGTGTTAAAATATTAAAGCTCCCTAGATGACCCAGAACAGCCCGTCAGGCCTATAACCTGATCGACAACGAAGTCCTATTTGCGCGTTGTTGAAATATATGAGTAGAAAATAAATATACGGCTGTCACTACAAAGGTCCGACTAACAAATTGAAATCAGAATTGCAGACAATTGAATCGATGTGGGAGACAAAGAAATTCATAGTTATTCCGTCGGTTTTATCGTGTAGAACAGTCTCGTAATATGCCCGGTAATGGTCTTGGTCTTGTAGCAGCTGTTGTTGCATATCATAAAGGGTCGATTAGGGATACTAAACAATCTGTCAGGTTTGAAAGTCATATTGACATTACACAATCAATAATTCGTTTTTCCCTGTAATTCCAAAAAATAGATATAAGCGTTAACACCACCTTTATAAACCAAATATTACAAAAATTTAATCTTCTGGAAAGGTTTAGGATAGTGACGTTCTTGTAGACTACACAGGCTGGAACATTCTGATAACTTAGATTTACTAGAAGTCGAACAGGATACTGCGAACACTCAATTTACCACCAATTTCACGAGGAATAGTGACATGATGAAATCTATTAAAACAACTTTATCCAAGACTGCGGCCGTAATAGCTCTGGCGGGCTTGATTGGAACAATTAGTTCTACAGCATTGGCTGCGGACAAAGATATGTCGGGCACCGATTTCGATAAGCTAAATTGGGTAGAACGGGGTCCTGTAAAGATTGTGAGCCTTTGGGGGGGCAAATCGGGCGAATCGGCCTTCCTCTTGAAGATAGGCCCGGATTTTAAAGGCGGCAAGCACTTACACAGCGAAGACTATCATGGCGTGACTCTCCAAGGAACTTGGCTGAAAACTTGGGCCGATGGCAAAATCGAAAAGTTTCCAGTGGGCTCTCACCTCCTGCAACCCAAGAATAAATGGCACCTTGACAGTTGTGCTGGCCCCGAAGTATGCGTATTTTTAGTTCACTTCGAAGGAACGCGCGACATTACTATGGCTGAAAAACAGTAGGTCAACCAATATTGACCTTTGAACCCTGTTGTTCTATCACTAGTTTAACGATGTATTCATCTCGTATTTTTCAATGCCAGATTTTTCCAGTTCATGGGGATAGCTACCATAAATAGGTGATCATAGTCCCAAAAAAACCAGTACTTTGTGTCGTTAGCTAACTCCAAATATCGCTGTGGGCTTTTTATTTCAAAAGCCCACAGCGAGGGATGTCGCATTAAAGTTAGTCTAATTTAGCAGTAGCTCAATTTCCATAATACTTCATTTCATTAGACCCAAGAATAATTAATATCAGAGGGCCGATGGCTCGTACAAGTGAGTAATTTTTCCGACATAAACTTGTGTAACTTAATCCACTTTAAATCACCGAATCAGATCTGTAATAAACATTCAAGAAGAACGGCTATTTGAGCGAATAACTAGTGTGCTGAATTTGGTTCATTTCTAGTTGAAGAACTTGGAAAAGACAAATAAGAAGTGGACCTTATTGTAAGTATTTTATCCATTTGGCGCTCTAGGTGATAATTAGATTGGGAATTCTCTGATTAATAGTCACAAGGAAACTTATACACCGCCTTATAAATTTAACATTACAAAGATTTAATCTTCTGGAAAGGTTTAGGATAGTTACGCTCTTGTACACTACAGAGGTTTCTTGAAGATACTAAGAAAAACTAAAAGTTAGAAGAGTAGGTTTCTCGAACAACTTTGTAATTAGGCATAAGGATAATGCGTCATCAAACGATACACAATGATTTAACACTTAACACTTAACACTTAACACTTAACACAAATTAAATATGAGGAAAATATTATGTTCAACAAATTTAGAACAATTATCATCGTAGCAATAGTCGCTAATTTAATATCTTTTAGTCAACTATCAAACGCGAAGAGTCAAGATGAGATTGCTTTAACAGTAAGTGAGCTAAATTGGGTAACGTTGGGCAAAGGGCCAACGCAAAAAGCGATACTTTGGGGCGACCCAAAGAAAGGGGATACTGGCATGTATATAAAAATGCCGCCGGGTAAGAAAGGTATTCCCCACAAACATAATGTGGACTATCACGGCTTGGTTGTCCAGGGAACATGGATAAAAACCTTCGGCGAAAACGATATAAGAAAGTTACCAGTAGGCTCTTATGTCTTACAACCCGGAGAAGAATGGCACAGTGACGGATGCGAAGGGCCGGAAGAATGCATAATATTCGTCCATTCGAGCGAAACTAGAAATGTTACAAGGAAGCCGCTGGATAAGTAATTTTGTTGACGAATAGAGCGGTATCAAAACAAAGAACACAGCTGTGGTTTAATAATGCTTCAAAGAGCTGGGCGAGGGGGATTACCACCTCCCCAGTAAGCTTAAACTATTTAAGGTATTAACAAAATCAAAGGTTGCGTAACTTCTACTGGCGAATAAATAGAAACATATTCTAGCTCTGGAGTTATTGATTAGTAACGAGATTTTTGTACTCTAGACAAACTAAATATTAGGAAAATTGCATAATGAAATCATTGAGAAAATCTTTAACGAAAATGACCGTTTTAGCAGTTTTCGTTGCACAGGTCGCCGGGATTAGTTCTGCATCAGCGTATGCAGGTGAACATGCTGATGGTGCTGATTGGTATAAGCTTAATTGGGTAAATAAGGGCCCGATACAGATTTCATATCTTTGGGGGGACCTGAAAGTTGAAGAGTCAGCCTACTCTGTAAAACTGCAACCAGGACAGAAGGGAGGCAAGCATGCGCACAGTGAGGATTATCATGGTGTGACCATCCAAAGAACTTGGTTTAAAACGGATAATAATGACAACGTAAATATAATAACTGTGGGATCTCATATTAAACAATCCAAAAATGAGTGGCACATGGACGAGTGTGCTGGGCCTGAAATTTGTATTTTATTGATTCACTTCGAGGGACCCCGTGACATCTTTTTTCCTGATGAAAAAAGTTAGGTCCGAACGCAATCTCTTCGGAACTTAAATTAACAACCTATTTGGGCAGCTATGTGATTACTTACGTTACTTGAGACTTAATGACTAAAGTACCATCTCAGAAATAAATTTCAGGTTCTTTCTCTTTGAAAAGTTTATCGCGATATTTAATTTCGGACCCATAAACATTTTGATTGTAGGATATAAAATAGATGCCTTTGGAAATTACACACTTAAAGCAGAATGAAATCGTTAACATCAGATATTCAGGGGAAGTCAGCCTGAGGGATTTGCAACTGGAGCGAGAACTGCTTTCAAAAGGTCGACACAGTCTTGAAAGACTACTAATAGACTATGAAGATGTGGCCAAAATACCAAGTGTCGAAGAGTATCTCGCGTTTGCACACACGTTTAGCGTCGATACTTTAAAGAGTATGCAGCGTACAGCCATTCTCATAAGAGATGAATTGTTGTGGCGATTTAGCCTATATGTTCGCATGATGAACTATATAACCAGTCAAACTGAATACCAAATATTCTTTGACCGCACTGAAGCAAAAAACTGGTTACTTTCAGATAAAACAGCCAGTTCTCAATTTACTTAGCAAATGATCACTTGAACCCAAGAATTGTATCTATGTTTTATTGAAAGCCTTCGAAAAGGGTTGAGTCGCACCCTGTCGGAAAATTCAAGAAAGCCATTCTGTTTAATCAATAGCGACCTGATACAGACAACATCAGATTAGAACTGAAATAAAAAAATGAGACATATAATAAAAGGTTTTCCTGAGTTAGTTGACCACAACATTTTAGCTGTGCTAACGTGCCACTAGAAATTCATCGGTTATCCGTGGCTCTGAGGTAACTGATAACAGATAGGATTTCCCACCCGAGAAAATATACACCTCCTATCGGAAATTGTACTAAGCTATAATTTATCTATATTTAGATCCCATTCCGTTTAATGAAAGTTATCGACACGTAGCCTAATTGGCGGGACAGAAACTGGCATGAATGGTTTCCCACTATTTTAAGCCGTTATGCTACGTTTTATGAGTTGTGTATTGATACTTTTCTAGGGCTAGAAATTATGAATATAAGACTATCAGATAGCTATATTAAGCTACCTGTAAGCAATATTCCATGCGAGAGAATATGGCTGACTCTATTATTGGTATTCGTCCACATCCCAACAAGTTTCTCAGCATCAGATAACGAACTTGAAATGCTATTGTCTTTAGATTTAGAAGCTTTACTCGAACTTAAAATATCCGTGGCTTCGACCAAAACAGAAACTATAACAAATACACCGGCTATCGTATCCACTTACCGAATGGATGAACTTGCACAGCAAGGCGTCCATACTTTGGAAGAAGCCCTATCCATAATTCCAGGTATTGTGATCGATGAAGGTTCATTCGGTAACACGACGGTGATGATTCGCGGTGTAACAGATGCGTTTGGGAGTAAAGTTCTCTTCTTGTTGGATGGAATTCCTTATTGGTCTCCTTCTCACAATTCAATTCCAACGTTAGGTATTCCAACCGAAGCCATAGAACGAATAGAAGTAATACGTGGGCCTGGCGCAGTAATATACGGGACTAATGCAATTTCCGGTGTCATTAATGTCATTACAAAAAGCCAGCAAGACGGAAGCGCATCGGTTAGTATCGGGAATGATGATCACCTCAAGATCGGCGCATTATGGACTACAAATTTGTCGAATGAGTCCTGGGTGGCTTTATCATTTGAGCATCAATCACAAGATGGGTATTTGGGGGAATACCGTTTTGGTGATGTAGGTGTTGTACTGCCAAAACAAAAAGAAGTCTCATCTGCGATGGTGCGCTATGGGAATGGCGACCTAAACCTATTGTTCCATGCATTTGAGGATACCGTTCAGGGAAGGAGTTTGCCTACAACTGTTAACTCTACGCCGCTTAATGACGTCCCTCTATTTGTGAGCAGCGAGGGATATTTATTACACGGTGACTATACCTGGAAATCTGCTCAATCGACGATCACGACCTACACCGATTATAATAAATATTCTATCTCCTTCGTAGACGAAATTGATACCGTTCGCTTTGATGACGATGGGGAAAATAACTATCGTTGGAGGATTGGATTACAGTACATCCAAAATTTTGAGTCCCTTGAAGGCTTGAGTCTATTGATGGGGGCCGAATATGAAAATCGAAGCATAGACAGTTACCGCTCTTATTCATCTGATGATCTATCGATGCCCAATTTTACGGCGATTGAATCTGATAGTACTCACGAAACATCCGCTTATTTACAACTAGATTATAGTACAGATGATTGGCGTTTTTTGACTGGTGCCAGATGGACAGACAATGAAAAAGCCGGAAGTAAAGTGACGCCCAGGATGGGAGCCATCTATAACTTAGCGGATAATCAATCATTAAAATTGCTTTATGCTGTAGGTTTTACATCGCCGAACTTCGTGCATACCAGCTTTAATATTCCGGGCGCACTTGTCGGTAATTCAAGTATCGAAGCTGAAACGATTGCAACCGTTGATTTTGCCTACACCTATACTTCGCCAACTATGATATTTGTTATCAACGCCTATACTTTTGATGGGGAGGATTTTATTACGCGTGTCCCTAACCCCGCGCCAGGTACCTCAGGGACGACTTACGTGAATGCTGAAAAGTTTTCTCGTAAAGGTTTGGAAATAGATTTTAAGAAAAAGGTCGGGGATTGGTCTATTGTAGCGAACGCTTCCTTTAATGCTGAAGGCAATCAATCTATTTTAGATGATTTTGGTGCCATTTCAGTGCCAAAAACTGTGTTTAATCTAGGTGGAACGTATCAGTTTTATGATAACCATACTTGGGGTGCAACAATCCAGTCGGTGAGCAGAAGAAGTACCACTGATTCCTATCTGGTTGTCAACTTAAACTATGGATACCACTATGGTAAAATTGAGACTTTCATTACCCTGAGAAATATCACCGGAGAAGACCCTCATAATCCCGATGCTACAACAGGCTTCCCGACACTCTCTCTCCCAAAAGGTGATGAAGATATGAATATATTAGCAGGTATTAAGTTTAATTTTTAACCTGAGATAGCTCATCCAACAAAGTAATACCTCAGGTTCTGACCCTTTGATTCAATAACAATAAAATATTGTTCGGCTCGAACAAACTGAAAAGCGACAGAAAAATTTGTATCAATAATAAATATCATGAAAAAAATATCGGTTATTTAACTAGCTTTGTCGCTTTAGTTCTCACGATTTAGCAATTGTTTTACTAAGTTTGAATAGACCTGTTGAAGGGGACATTACGTATTAGCGGAATGTTAGCAATGAATAGGATGTATGTTGACAGGAAATTTGTACCGCAAAGCACAACTTTAATGAAGGATACAAAAGGAATAATAAAAAATGAAATATTCTACAATCGCAATAGCGCTTATATTGATAAACCTACTTGCGATTATTATTTGGTTTATTATATATAAATCCCTGCGAAGTGTTAGGTCAGCAAACCAGAGTGTGCATGTCGATTCGGCGACAGAAATACGCTTCGAATTACACAAACGTTAACGATTCTGCTCCATCACATATCAGTCATTCAATGTATTGCTCCCCCATTGACTGCTACTCGGAGAGACTGTGTGAAAACGCTAGCACTGAGTTACAAAATCTGATCTAATGATCCTATGGATATTTCAACGCTAGTCAGCTTATGAAACGTTTCATTCAAGGTGAAAACCGAAGCCAAAGTACCTTATTTCCCGAAGCACTCGATGATTCACTTGATTTAACAATGCTTGGATTTGAAAGTGTTATCCTTAAACAAACTGGCAGACCTTCCTACCATCCTTCCACCATGCTCAAGCTTTATATCTACGGTTATCTCAACCGAATTCAAACGAGCCGACGACTAGAGCGCGAAACACAGCGGAATGTTGAACTTATGTGGTTAATGAGTCGATTGACTCCTGATTTCAAAACTATCGCTGACTTTAGGAAAGATAATGCCAAAGGGATTAAAAATGTTTGCCGGAAGTTTATTGATTTATGTCGCCAACTCGAATTGTTTGCTGATGCCGCTGTTGCAATCGATGGTAGTAAGTTCAAAGTTTCTAATAATAAACGCAAGAATTTTACCAAGGCGAAAAAAAAGCTCGTATCGAACGAGCAGAGAAAAGCATTACGGTTTATTTGTCTGAGCTTGACAAGGCTGATAGAAAAACGCCTGAAAATAAGATAAACAAACAAAACATATCCGATAAAATTAATGCCGTAAAACAAAAATCACTGAGCTACAGGAATTAGAAAAACAAAGACAAGAATCAGCAGGCGGTCAAATTTCTTTGATTGACCCAGACTGTAGAGCAATGGCGTCTAAGGGTGACTGGCTGATTCTTTGTGTAGCGATTAGAAGGAACTTTCCATTGCTTTAAGTAGTTGTTGACGTTTGCATTCAGATCAAGTTTCCCTTCGTCGACTTGTTTGAGTATTAGCATAGCCGTACCAATTTTGCTTATGGATCCAACCGAGAATACGGTTTCCAAATCAATTTTGTCGTCTCTACCTCTCTGAATAACGCCGAAGCCCTGTGCCCAATGGAGGCTTTTATTTTTTATCACTGCCAAACTAATACCAGGAACATCGTGGGACGCCATTAGTTGTTGGATATTATTAAACTCTGTTTGTTTCACTATTTCATCGTTGAGAATCTTCGAGAATGAGTTGTTGGCATAAACTGGGGGTGAAAGAGAAGTGATTATAGCTATTAGAACAAGCGGTCTTAAAAATTTCATTTGAAGATTCTATTTTCGTTATCGAATGAGTATCAGAATACTCATTGAAGATATCGATGCAACGATTTTCGATAAAGCGAATCTTCTGAAAGTTAAGTCGAGTTTTCTGATTGTCTTTTTAGTGCTAAAGAACAGATATAGAATGTTAAAGCTTAACGCGAGAACCGCTGGGTTTGTACAGCTAACTATTGAAAAAATGTTCTGAAGTTGAATGGCTCAAACGAGCGAAATGATCGTAAATTCATTTACCCTGTTCGCTCCTTCAGAACCCTGGCAGCATCTTTTATTATGCTGGGCAGCTATAAACATTGCCACCCATAGTTACATTGGTTTGCGCGCTTCCTCCGCCATGCTCACTATCATAATTAGCAGTTACACCGGCCCTCTGGGTTAGTAGATAAACAACATTGCCGCCCATAGCCTTTGCTTTATTCTTAATATCATTTCTGGCACCTGTTTCCAGGTTGGCATTTGAGGTGAACTGGCCGGTGAAAAAGTCACCTTGGTTTCCCGTGAGGTCTCCCAGGAATCGACAATCCGAGCCCGGTTCATTATGAGTTATTCTAACCATTTCGGCGCCCGGTGATAACTGAATCGCCTGGCAACCGGCTAACACTCCTATCAATGATAGGACCGATATTATTTTTGAATTCATCTCAATATTCTCCTGTTTTATCAAATAATGTGACATTCTGGGTGCAAATTATAGTCGGCGCATATGAACTAGGACTGAACCAGTTAGATAGAAATATTTTAGAATTGATTCAAAATCAATTGTTTTGCCGCCCTCCAAGATATCTCTACCTTCTGGAATTCTCTATGGCAAACCAGGCCCTCAAGCACTTTATTTCATCGTCTTTTCAGGCTGTGGTTTATTACATTTAAATATGATGTTTGAATTTCGCTCTAACAAAATTGCTCACATAGATTTTAATTGAAACTAACCGAACTATAAATCCAATATTTTTGTAGTACTTTTTAACCTGGAGTAGAAAACCTTGCAATTCATGGTGTTTTATATAATATGATTTATTGAGATAGGTATTTATGCTGAATAAATTTTTTTGGGTTAAACCCTCTCACCCTGACCAAGCTGTTAAAAAAACAACGACATAAGAAGCATTAAAAAACGACTTTTTTATTTGCCCCTTTTTCATCAATTTATAAACTAGAATATGAATTTTAAACTTAAATACAGAAAATACGCAGAAGCACTCTATAACGCCCTTTCCGAAGATGCTTTCTATATCACTATGGAAAAATCTATTGAAGATAATAAATCCGCTAAGGAAGCAATGCTTAGGTACATGGAATTCTCAATGACCGAAGCAGAAAAAGGTGGAGCATTATATATTCCTAAAGATCATGACTACGGAGTGTCTATATGGGAAAAACCGATAACTGAAGAATTAGCCGTAAAACAAGCTAATCAAAAGCAAGCGTTTATTCTCCGTGAAATGGGTGAGAAAAGTCTGAAAACCTATAAGGCAATTGTTGAGGTCATGTCGGCCAATGCAGCCTCCTATATTAATAAAAATTTCTGGTATCTTTCAATTGTCGGTGTTCTCCCTGAATTTCAAGGACAAGGGCTTGGACCAGGACTCATAAAAAACATTTTAATAAAAACTGATACACTCGGAGTATCAACCTACTTAGAAACTTTTACTCCACGAAATATGACTTTTTATAAACGTTTAGGTTTTCAAGAAATTAAATCTTTTGATGAGCCAACAACCAAGGCCGAATATTGGCTTATGGTCAGAAAGCCAGCAAATAAGAAAGACTATTAAAAGGCGAATTGCTAATCATTTTTAATATCCCTACATTTATATTTGGCTATTTTCTGTAACAGTTTTTTTACTATCTTTGTTGAACAGCTCATTCTCTTAGAGTGACTACAAAAACTACAACCACTGAAATTAAAACCAGATAAAAAACCAATCCCACAAATTGAACACTTAAATCAGCGCCTGACCAATTGGTGTGTAACAAACTCAAAAATTCAGGCCATGCGATTAACATGCAGAGCAGTGAAGCTATGACCCCACTTGTCAAAAGTATAATCATTCTTAAATGCTTATGTAAAATTAGTCTTAGCCAACTTTTATAACTGAATATATTCATTGTTCAACCTTTTCGACATCTTCTGCCAGTCCGTTTTGTTGCTGACCGGTTAATAGCCGCCCAGCTTGACTTCTAGCTCGTTTGATCGTTGTTTTAATCGATCCCAACGGCATATCTAATGCCGCGGCAGCTTCGGAATGAGAATATCCCATGGCGTCGCAGAAAATCAGTACAGCACGTTCTTTAGAAGTTAGTTTTTTTAATGCCGTTTGTAAGTCTATCGACAACTCGATTTCGATACCTTGCGGCTCATGCCGATGAAATAATTGTTGCAAATTTAATTGTAACTTTCTGAAAACCCCTTTTTTTCTCTGAGCTTGAAGGTATTCGTTATAGCCAATACTAAAAAGCCAGGTACTAAACTGAGCATTGCCCTTAAATGAGTCGATTCGAATAAACGCCTTTACTAATGTTTCCTGCATTACATCGTCAACACCGTTATCACCTGCCGCCAATTTTATCAGGAAATCTCGCAGCCGCTGATGGTGTCTGGTGAGTAGTTCATTAAATGCTGAAAGTTCTTTGCAAGTTTGAACAATTACAATCAACTGTTCATCTGAACAGCCTGAATAAGCAATCACTACTAATTACGACTTAGCCGAACGCCGATATAACAGGAATAATCCCAAATAGGTAACCCCAATCATTCCAGGAAATGCCGCCAGTCCCCTCACCGCTTTCATTAAATCAAAACTACCTCGCAACTCAACAGAAAGGCTAAAGATCACAATAGCCATAGCAATCGCGATGAAAAACACTCCCTTACGAAGATCCTTTGTTTCGGACTGGTAATTTTGAGCGAGTGTTCTGATCAATAGAGGGTCGACCGACTGGCCTGATTCTAATATCTCGGTCACCGTTGATAACAAAAGACGCCGATTTTTTAGTTGATATGACAGTACCAACCATATAACCACCACTGCTGACAGGAAAACCGTCGCCGGTACTAATATTTCATCTAAATTATTCAATCAATTCTCCAAATGCATGCAATTTATTCAAAGGCTTATTATCGACACACCCAATGTTAAATAGCAAATCGTGGATGAGTCTTATCAAATAAGCTATTTTTGTTTACTTATCCCGAGTTCAGGCGACTTTCATTGATGCCCATAACTCAATACCCGAATCAATAACCAGTTATTATCCCGCAGTTCCCAGACATGGGTAAAATGAGCGGTTGATGTTAACTCTGGAGGTTTCTCGTCACCTGCCGCATATTGTGCATAAAAATGATGCTCTCCGATTTGGATCGCGCCATAGACAATACCGTTGTTTTTTAGTGGATATATCAAAAGACTGTCTTCGATCAGTCGTCTGGTGGCTTTATAATCTAAATCGCAAACACCATTCATAAAACTTTCGATAAAAAGTTGCTTACCTTTAGTGATCCCTGATTCATCATGATAAAACTCAAAGTCTTCAGCGATGACTAAATCAAGCGATTTAGCGTCACACTGGTTAAATCCTTTATCAAAAAGTAACGAATCTTTTAGCTTTATTTGCATAAATAGCGGAGATTCTTTAGTGAGCACACTGGCGCCTTCTGCTAATAAAGGCACCAAGACCACTAAGCTAAAAATAAATCCTGTGACGACTAATTTCATATTAAAAACTCTTTATTATTAATTGATATATTACTTAGATGCGTTAGAAGCCCCATTTGGATTTATTTTGATGAATATTTTTCATAAAAAGATTTGATTCATTCAGTGTTGTCATTTTATGGGGAGCAATAACTACTGCAAAGTCAGAGACTGTGAGAAATACCGGCGAATAAAATCACTTAATATAGGACCGAAATAACCAATAATTAGCAGGCCTCGATTTATCAAAATGGGCGTTTATAATTAAATTTTATAAGCAATACACTGAACAACATTTATTATGAAATATGTTCGACAATCGCACAATGTTGGTCTATACCTTGTTTATGCAAGCACATAAATTTATAGAGGTCTGTTGATCTTTCATAATTCGCCCTTGCCTTGGCGCAAATTGACAATCGACATTGCATCAACCAATAAAACTAGCGGTTAGGTGTTGCAAAATAACCCCATCAAACAATCAAGGTGAGTCAAATGCGATTGTCCGATTTTAAGCTGTTACCTTCCAACGTAGCAACAGCAGATACGATGGCGTTGAAAATGCCACCGTATTTTCTGTATTTTGTCGTGATGGTTTGCGTGGCCCCCTTTCTG
Organism: uncultured Kangiella sp.; assembly: GCA_964578045.1. Classification (GTDB taxonomy): domain Bacteria; phylum Pseudomonadota; class Gammaproteobacteria; order Enterobacterales; family Kangiellaceae. Next base: position 20,771 of record CAZOBX010000045.1, read on the forward strand.
CTCACGTTATTCGGTTTAAACTTTGCTTCGTCGGCGGTGTTTTTTGATTTAAAAGAAGCCGCTAACTGGCCTCAACATCAGCAATTGGACGCTTACTTTTATCGGCTACCGGGGGCATTTACCCATACACTTTTAGAATGGACTGCATTTTGTACTGCTATCTTTACGGTTTGCCTTGCCTTCAGTCATTACGTGATATCGAAGAATTTGACCACCCCGGTGATTGGCGCTGCGCTATTTCTGGCGGGTTGCATGGACGCTTTTCATACCTTGGCGGCGGACCGTTTAATTGAAGCGGTGGCGGATAACCGGGACTTGATCCCATTCACCTGGGCGATCTGTCGGATATTCAATGCTCTTATTCTTATAGGTGGCGTTGCCTTGCTGTTATATCGCCCACCGCAAGCCAATAGTACCGCCAACCTTAAGCTGTTAGTCTTTATATTTATTATTTCTGCCAGTGCGGCTTACGGCATCATTCATTATTGTGCCGTCAGTGATTCTCTTCCTCAAACCCAGTACCCTGATAGTCTAATTACCCGTCCCTATGACGTGGTGCCGCTAGTACTTTATATCTTTGCGGGCTTTTTTCTGTTTCCGTATTTTTACCGCAAGCAGCCGAGCGTGTTCGCCCATGCTCTGGTAATCGCGATGATCCCGGAAGCTGTGGTAGAACTTCATATGGCTTTTGGGTCGAGTTCACTGTTCGATCATCATTTTAATATCGCTCATTTCCTTAAAATATTCGCTTACGTAGTCCCCTTTTGTGGGTTATTGGTGGACTATATTCATACCTATCAAGCCAAAGAGCGAGAATCTGAAATACGAAGAGTTGCAGAAGTTACCTTGCAGAAGTACACCCATGAACTGGAGCGCAGTAATAAAGAGCTTAATGATTTTGCCTACATCGCCTCCCATGATCTTAAAGCCCCTTTGCGTGGTATTACCCAGCTCGCCAGCTGGATTGAGCAAGATATGCAGGAAAATCTGACCGAGCAAACCAAAGAATATTTAGATTTGATGCAAAACAGGATTAAGCGACTGGAAAAATTGCTGAATGATTTACTCGCATACTCTCGTGTCGGGCGCAAACACGGTGATTTTAAACAGGTCGAGTTGGCCGAATTGGTAAAAGACGTTTTCCAGATGCTACATCCACCGCCTGGTTTTAAGCTGCTCTGTCAACAAGAGTTACCGACTCTGATGACTTTGACCGTTCCTTTAGAACAGGTTTTTCGCAATTTGCTCAATAACGCGATCAAGCACCATGACCGTGATGAAGGGACCCTACGAATTGAAGCGCAGACCATAGAAGATGGCTTTGAGTTTGTCGTCTCCGACGACGGGCCTGGGATTGCGCCGGATCAGCAACAAAGAGTGTTCAAGATCTTTCAAACCCTCAAACCTCGCGATGAAGTCGAAGGCAGCGGTATCGGTCTGGCCATTGTAAAAAAATTACTCGATAACTATCAAACGGCTATCACCATCGAGTCGGACGGGATACGCGGCACTCATATGCGCTTTAACTGGCCGACAGAACAAATATTAAGGAGATTGATTAATGAAAATCCAGGGTCACCCGATCGTTTCACTGCTGTTAGTGGAAGATGATGATATCGACGCCATGGGGGTGACAAGAGCCCTTAAATCGTTGCACTTAGCCAACCCGCTGCATCGTGCTCGTGACGGTATTGAAGCACTGGCGATGTTGCGTAATACCGCGATTAAACGCCCTTACCTGATTCTATTAGACCTTAACATGCCGAGAATGAATGGCATTGAAATGCTCAAAGAGCTTCGCAATGATCCCGAATTGACTGACAGTATTGTTTTTGTGCTCACCACCTCCGATGACGATGAAGATAAAACCGCTGCTTATAAAGAGCATATTGCCGGTTACGTGGTTAAATCAAAACTGGATTGCGGATTTAACGAGCTGGCTCAATTACTGGATAACTATTGGCGTTTAATTGAAATGCCGGTGAACGGAAAGTAACTTGAATTCCGGATAAATAACCTGAATTCGGGATAAGGTGAACCATCCAATACTACTATTTGCGAATCCTCAAAAGGCCTTCCGATGAAGCTGCTATTGATTGATGACGACACCATTGACCGGATGAACGCCAAAAGGACCCTCAGTCAAACCGGGCATTCTATCCAGGTGGTTGAAGCCAGCACCGCCGAGCAGGGATTAGAACTTGCCCAGGCGAATCATTTCGACCTGATTCTTCTAGACTATCAACTTCCGACCATGAATGGCTTGGAAGTTCTACGATTACTGCTTCAATCCTCTATCAATACCACCGCGGTAGTGATGTTAAGCCATACTGATGACGATGAGCTAGCCCTAAAGTGTCTGCATGCAGGTGCGCAAGATTTTATTACCAAAGCCGAGGTCACAGTATCTCGTCTGCTGCGCGCCATCATGCATGCCAGGGAGCGTTTTCGGATTCAACAAGAACTACATGATAGCCATGAACAATTACGCAAATTAGCAGAAATGGATGCGCTGACCGGCCTGGCTAACCGTTACATGTTTGAAACGGGTTTAAAGCATGCCATACCTCAGGCCGAACGCCAGGGTAAAACCCTGGCGTTAGTGATGCTGGATCTCGACAAATTTAAAGATGTCAATGATACCCTGGGACACGCGGTTGGTGATCGACTATTGGTCGAAGTCTCACAACGTTTAAATAAAACCATACGCGAGGGCGATTTACTCTGCCGCCTGGGCGGCGATGAGTTTGCTATTCTGGTGCATGACCTGAATAACGTCGCGTCAGTGCGACTGCTGACCCATCGGATCCTCGCTTCTTTCGCAGAACCACTGGTTATAGAAGGATGTGATATTGTTATTTCAGCCAGTATTGGTATAGCCAGTTATCCCGAGTGTGCCACTGACGCCATACAACTGATGAAATGTGCCGACGTTGCAATGTATCGTTCAAAAGAAGCGGGACGAAATCAGACCCATTTTTACTCCAGAATTCTGCATCAACAGCTGCAGATCAGGGTTGAACTGGAGCGTGAATTATACTGCGCAGTAGAAGCTGGTGAGTTTGTTTTATACTATCAACCCCAAGTGAACGCCCAAAGCGAAAAAATGATTGCCGTCGAGGCGTTAATTCGCTGGCAACATCCCAGCAAAGGACTGATCCCCCCGGATCAATTTATCCCCATCGCAGAAGAAATTCAGTTGATTGATGAGATCGGCCATTGGGTGTTAGAGACTGCCTGTAAGCAATTTCATCAATGGCGTCAAAAATATAAAGCAATCGATCTCAATTTATCGGTAGCGGTTAACCTGTCGGCATTGCAACTCGGTCAACACGATTTTGTTCAACACGTAAAACATACCTTAAACCAATATCAAATCCCGCCGGAGCGGTTAGAGCTTGAACTAACCGAAAGTACCCTAAGCAACAACACCACAGCGACAGATATATTGCGAGAGCTATCTGAGCTTGGCATTCAACTGGCGTTAGACGATTTTGGTACCGGGTATTCATCTCTCACCCAGTTACAGAAGTATCCATTCAAGGTATTAAAAATCGATAAATCCTTTATACAGAACATCCAAAAACAAAATGGTGAAGCGCTGTTTCTCAAGGCCATTTATGCCTTTGCTAAAACTCTCGGTTTACAAGTCGTCGCCGAAGGAGTTGAAACGGAATGGCAAAAAAACCTGTGTAAGGAGTTAAAAATTGACCGTATACAAGGCTACTATTTTGCCAAACCTATGCCAGCCAATGAGTTGGAACTCAAGTATTTTCTTTGAAAGGAGTTTTTCTACATACGCAAAAAATAAGTTCTAATTTTGACCCGGAATGTAGCAATAGGGTCGCCCCCTCTATTATGGCTGTTTGCTATTTTCCGTTTTACCTTCAGACCGGGTAATTTACTTACGGCCATCCGATCTGACGAATTTTACCAGCCTCTTCAGCCGTTGCTGACACCTGATTTAATACGCCTTCGGGACTCATGACCAGTGCTAATTCTCCACTACCCAATACCGCTACTCCGGCAAAAATCCCTGCAGGATTCATGCGCTGATCCATCGGTTTAATCACAATATCCAAAAATGCAAATACATCATCGACGACCAGTCCCCAGACCCTTCCATGATAATGAAAAACAACAATATTAATAACCTTACCCGCTAAATAATTTTCTTTAATGGTGTGGTCGCTGTGTACGCCATCCATATAATCTTTCGGTTCAATTAACGGAATGATCGAGTTGTTTCGATGAAGCATTGGTAGTCCCTTGTCAAAACGTACACTCGATTGCTGTTCTTTTTTAGATAATCGAACTATCTGCTTAATCTCGGAAGATGGAAGTGCATAACTTGTACCGTAAATTTTAAACAGGGATACTTTTAGCGTCGCCATTGTTAGTGGGAATCGTAGATGGACTTCCGTGCCAATCCCGACATCACTTTTTAGCTCAATAATTCCTTTTATTTCCTCTACTTTTCGTTTAACCGCATCCATTCCAACACCACGTCCGGAAACAGCCGTTACGTTTTTTGCGGTAGATAATCCAGCGACAAAAATAAGCTCTAGTATTTCGTTTTTTGACATTGACGCTGCGTCTGCCTCAGAAACGAGACCATTTTTTATAGCCGTCGCCAATACCTTTTTCGAATCGACTCCTTTTCCGTCATCACAAATTTTAATAACGACTTTACCCGCTTCGTTATATGCGTGTATTGTTAACAGTCCATCCGGTGACTTTCCGGCTTTAACTCTATCCGCGGGCATTTCAATGCCATGGTCAACAGAATTGCGAACCAAATGAGTCAAAGGCTCGGTTATGGCGTCAATAACGTTACCATCGAGTTCAATATTTTCACCAATTATTTTTAAGCCAATATTCTTATCAAGATCTTTTGCTAAATCTCGAACAATGCGTTTATATTTGTTCAATAATATTCCGATAGGACGCATCCGTGTTTTCAGTAAATCATTTAAGATATTGTCGGATACCGTAGCAAGGCGATGGTATAATTCGCTAATACGTTGCTCTTCACTTTGTTCGGCTATGTCAGCCAACGCATTTCGAATTTGTACCAGTTCTTCGGAGTGACTCATTAGTTGTTCAAGTAGTAAAGATTTTACCCGGGTCGTCTCATCCAGATTAATTTTCGCTGTTGGGGATTTATTAGCCGCTCCCAAATTAGCTACTTTTACCTGCTTGGAAACTTTCGTATTTGTGACCTTGTTTACTGAAACGTCCTTGTTAGCGATCGTGGTTTTGCTAATATTAGAAGCCGGATTTGTATCCGCTGAAGTAGCTGAATCTTCACTGGCTAAAATAGATTTCAGGTAGTCCGTTTCAGCATTAACACTGCCTTCCTCTGCAATGACATCCTCACAATATTGGAGTTCAAACCCTGTGGATTCTGCTACAAAAACTGAAAGCGCGGTGAGCACACGATTTTGTTCCGAATGGTATTCTTCAAACGGGGTCCCGTTGAGCTCCGATTCGGCTTGTTTGACAATAACCGTGAGGCAGTCTGCTAAAATATCGATGATTTGCGATTCCAACTCTAATCCGTTTTCTTGAAAAAAGGAAAGCGCCGACACGCAAGCAGTCGCAATCTCTGTAAAAGCGCTTAAATGAATTGACTCAGCGGCTGAAACTAATGCGGTAGTTACCTCTAGCATCCCTTTGGTAGTTGGGTTGTCATTCACAGCATTAACTAATTTTTTTAGTTGCGGCATGAGACAAAGTAACTTTTTTAGTTCAGATTTTTTTAGCCGCTCTTTTGTCATGATTAATTCCTTATAACTGGATTGTTTTAGAACTGATCGTCTAGATCAGCTAGACAGAGTTCGTAACCTCTATTGTCCAACTGCCGCAGTCTTTTATGAATATTCTTCAGTAGATCCAAATACTGAACCCGAGAGTTTTTTTCGTTCCAATATAATTCTTCCGTCGCATTGTCCATTAATGCATTGCGTAAGTCCCAAAGTAAATCTAAAACTTTGAGATTGATTGCGGTTAAATCTACAAAATCATCACCGCTTACTTGTGAAGAAAACTGCTTGAAGAATACCAGCAGATCTTCCGCTTGATGAATTAACTCTTCAGTTAACGCCGCGCCAACGGAGCGAGCGGCGCCCTTTAACGAATGATATTCACCGAAAAAAGCGTCCAATGTGTTATACATTTCATCGGATCCGGCGATATTCTCCAATGATAAAATAGTTATTTCCATGCTGTTTTTTTTCTCTTCAGAAAATATATCCAAATAATCTGGAACACTCTCAATTTCAACATGTGTAAAAATGGGCTCGAATTTGATTTCAGGCAATTCAGCATCAGATACTTCAGTTGAAGATTTTTTTGATGGCTCATCCGATCCATTATTTGCACTGAGTATTGGCGTCTCAAGTTGACTAGCGAATTGCTGTTCATTGCAAAAACTGTTAAAACGATGTAATTCTGCCAACAGTTTTTGTGGTTCAACCCAACCCTTATCAATGAGAATTTTGCCCAGTTTGGGTCGTGTTTGGGCTACCCTCCGCCTTAAAACATTTGAAAAATCACTTCTCCAAATATTAAGTTTGCTGCAGGCTGAAGGGAAATCTATATTCTCCTGACTCTGTAATGTCAGTATTTTCAGAACCTGTTCTGCATCAATTTCACCATTCTTATATAATACTGACACACTGGGTGGCGTATTCTCAATTTGAATCATAAGCGCTTCCGCTAACTGGGCCGTGGAGATAAGCCCTGTATCGAGAAGAAAACCACCAAATCGCTTCATATTCCCTACTCCTTAGTATGACTCAATTAGATATAATTTCAATTTTAACAAACCCCTGTGACTGTTCAAGCCGCTCCATTAATGTCTGTAATTTTTTCGTTGTAACGGGTTTTCTGACAAACCCCTGGGCGCCATATTTTTCGGAAATAACATAAGGATCTAAAGCAAGCTTTTCACACCCTTCGAGAATTGAATTGATCTTACCTGCTACTTCCTGTCCACTCACCACTCTACCTTTAATTTTATCAAGCATTGCTATCTTCGAGCTATAATCTTGCGTGGCGCTTTTAATATCACCACCTTTGGTTCTGATTGAAATGGGAGATTCGGACGACAACATGACGATCTTAGTTCTGGCGTATTTAGGTCGCAAATAAACCAGTGCAGACAAGCCATCTTTTACCGGCATACGGATATCCGTAATCACCAGGTCTACTCCTGGCGTTTTCGCCATTATGTTGATTAATTCAGCACCATTTTTTGCAACTCCACACAACTCAACGGCGTACTTGCCGTTTAATTCCGCCAATGAGTCTTTCATTTTGCCCAATAAAACAGGATCGTCGTCTGCTATTACCACTTTCATATTAACTACTCCTTTAAAAAATTAAATGTCACTAAAAATCAGTTTGTTCTCTTCACTTAGGGCCTGTTGATCTATTTCATTGCTAACACTAGCAAAAGCAATTTTACTATGAGTAAGTATGAGCTTTTGAGCCGGCTCCTCGTACTAATCCTTTTAACTTGCGGTTCTTTTTACTTGATATTGAACTCGCATCTAACATCGAAAGCGCAACGTTATCAATACCGGTTGAATGACAAACGGCACCGAGTTCTACCGCGACTTTTGCCATGCCATAAACCACACTGCTTGCTTCATTCTGTGCGATTGTATACGCACCCTGGTTCCTTAAATTTAATAATCCTTGAGCACCATCACGCCCCATTCCCGTTAACAAGACACCAACCACATTCCACTTTTTGATCTTATGAGCCGAATTAAATAAATGATCAATCGATGGTTTAAATCCGTTTAACAGTTCTTCATCTGTCAAACGCAACACCAGTTTGTTCGGTTCCAACTGTGAGATTTTCATATGCCTGCCACCATAAGCAATATAAACGTTATTTTTCTTTATCACTAAACCATCGACAGCTTCGGTCACTGATACCGCACATATTTCGTTTAACCGGCTTGCAAGTGATTGTGAGAAGTGTTCTGGAATATGTTGCACCACGCATATAGGGGGCGTTTTGCAAGGCAAACGCGTTAATACTGACTCCAAGGCTTCAACACCTCCGGTTGACGCGCCTAAAACAATGATCGAATTTTGCTCGAATTCTTTTTCAAAATGCAACTGTTCTACTATTAGCTCTTTGGCTAATTTTCGTGATAGCTGCATTTGTTTCTTCGATTCGAAGGCTGTAGCCAGAATACTGGTAAGGTTTGACAAATCCGATTTATCGATATAATCAAATACGCCTAGTTTTAGCGCCTTAAATATTCTTGACGGTTCTTCTTGATCGAACGATGAGATGACCACCGTTGGAATAATCGATTTTTCCATATAGTGAGAAATGAAGTCCAAACAGCTTGAATCTCTCATATTGATGTCAAGTGTGATAATGTCCGGGCGATGTTTTTCAATCGCTAATTTGGCTTTACTGATATTGCCTACTTGAGCGACAACCTTAAATTCAGTTGATTTTTTGTCAACACGG
>CAZOBX010000046.1:0-29219 GCA_964578045.1 uncultured Kangiella sp.
TTTGCGGAATTAGAATTTTGTAAATCTACATTTGTTCCTGCAGTTTGAGTCCAGCTATAAGATTGTACAGTACCATCAGTGTCGCTAGCCGAAGCGGTAATGTTAACCTGAGTATTTTCTGCGACTGATTGATCTTCTCCGGCATTTACTGTGGGAGGTGTATTCGATGCTGGTTGATTAACAATGATTGTAACTGAATCGGTTGCACTCGCGCCATTATCGTCGGTTGCTGTAATCTGAAAGGTGAGTCGTAAGTCTGTTTCACCATTGGTTGCTGGTGCGACAAAAGAAGCATTTGCTGTATTCGGGTTTACTAAATTGACACTGGCACCGCCTGTTTGTGACCAGCTATAAGATTCAACGGTACCATCACTATCACTTGCAGAAGCATTAATGCCGACATTGTCATTGGTCATTGCAGATTGATCTTGACCGGCGTTTACCGAAGGCGCTTCGTTGGCAGCGATTTGTACGTTTTCTACTTCGCCAGAGCCACCACCGCATGCTGAAAGCAATAAGAAGCCTGGAACAAACACAGCTGTCAATAAGTTGTTAAAATTAAAATTTGAAGAAGAGATAATTTTCATCATTTGTCACCAAAAAGCACTTTATTTAAAAAAGATGGATTACAGCAATACCATTGAGTGCAAATTGTATCGGTAGTATTTAGATTTCTTAATAGTGTAGTTATCGAATTGCGCAGTGCATCACACTATTGAGCAAACTTGATCAAAAAGTGTGAAACTGCGCAGTATAAGGGGATTTCGACTAATTGACGAGTAGGTAAGCTATATCGGCATTGGTTCTTTAAGGTGGATATTTATATGCCTGAATGTAATAAAGTAGTCAACCGCACTAATAAATCCCAACTCCGGATAAAAGCAGCTATCCAGTATCAGTCTTTATTTAATCTGATGCTTTAAGGGATTACTGGCTACTCTTAATCCTGAGTTGAGGTTAATTAATAACATGACTTGGTTTGTTCGGTTGCAGGCGGTTTTGGCAATGATTATTGTTCGAGTTTACTCAGTTTGTCCTTAACGCCATCCCACTTTTTAGCTTCAGGAAGTGGCCCTTTCATTTCAGTGATGTTGTCCCATTTTTGCGCTAGCTCTGCGTTTAATGCTAAAAATTTTTCTTGGCCTTCCGGCAGATCATCTTCTTCAAATATCGCTTCTGCGGGGCATTCTGGCTCGCACAAAGCGCAGTCAATGCACTCATCAGGGTCGATGACAAGAAAATTGGGTCCTTCGTAAAAACAGTCTACAGGGCAAACTTCGACACAGTCGGTATATTTGCAAAGTATGCAGTTGTCAGTGACGACAAATGTCATGGTTTTTCTCCAATTAGCGTTATCGGGTCAGCTTATAAATCAATTCTAGCGCATTTTTCGGCGTTAGCTCGTCGGGATTGGTATTTTCCAATATTTTCAGTCTAGGGTCGAGTGATTCTGGCTCAGTTAACAAGTTTAATTGATTTGAATCCTTGACTCCTTTACCAATATTATCATTATACTCTTTGGATAAATCCAGTTGTGAGTCAGCCTGCGAAGGGCGACCAGCGTTATTCTCCAAATGGTTTTGATATTTGCGAGCTTGATCGGTTACCGATTTTGGCACACCAGCGAGGGTCGCGACGTGTACACCATAGCTTTTGCTGGTTGGTCCCTGATGTACCTGGTGATCTAAAACCAGTTTATCCCCATGTTGGATGGCCCCAAAATGTAGATTCTTAATCTGGGAATTGCTTATAGCCATTTCGGTGAGCTCAAAATAGTGGGTAGCGAACAAGGTGTAAGGTGAGATGTTTCTACTGAGATAGTCCAAAGTGGCATGCGCCAGAGCCAAACCGTCGTAAGTACTTGTTCCTCGTCCAATTTCATCCAATAAGACCAGGCTTTGTGAGGTCGCATTATTAAGAATGTTGGCGGTTTCACTCATTTCTACCATAAAGGTTGAACGACCTCCGGCTAAGTCGTCCGAGGCGCCAATTCGAGTAAATATGCCATCCAAAATTGGGATTTGCGCCGATTGTGCAGGAACAAAACTCCCACAATGGGCAAGAAGGGCGATGATCGCCGTCATTCGCATGTAAGTGGATTTTCCGCCCATATTAGGGCCGGTAATAATCAGACTTTTTACATTTTGCTGAATATCGACGTGATTAGCGATAAACTGTTCAGATTGGTAGGCTTCCACCACTGGATGACGCCCATTCTTAATTACGAGAGATTGATTTTTCTCTTCCGGTTGCAAAATCGTCGGTTTAACATAATCGTTTTGCGCGGCCACATAAGCAAAGCATTGCAATACATCCAGTTGAGACAGGTTATAGGCGGTTTGCTGAAGACCTTCAATGTCTGGTAAAAGTGCGTCGACTAGTTGTTGATAAAGCTGCTTTTCCAGTGCCAAGGCTTTGGCCTGTGCACTAAGTACTTTGTCTTCAAGTTCTTTTAATTCCGGGGTAATGAATCGTTCGGCATTTTTCAAGGTTTGCCGTCGGGTATATCTAGCGGGCGCTTGTTCAGACTGCGCTTTAGATATTTCTATGAAGAATCCATGAACTCGGTTGTAACCAACCTTTAAGGTGTTAATCCCGGTCTGCTGGCGCTCTCTGATTTCCATTTCATCAAGCAGCGATTCTGCGTTATTGGATAAAAATCGCAGTTCGTCTAATTCTTGATGATAACCATCTTTAATTACCTTTCCATCTCTAAGCACTACTGGCGGATTTTCAAAAATGGCTCTTGCTAACAAATCATGGACGTTTTGATGAAAAGGTAGTCCTGCTGACATTTTTTGCAAAATCGGGTCGTTTGCCTGATTTAGCCATTGAAATAAATCAGGGACCGCATTTAAGCTGTCTCGAAGGCCCGTTAAATCTCGAGGACGACATGTATTGAGAGCAATTCGAGTCAAAATTCTCTGCATATCTCTAATCGGTAGCAAATGCTGGCGTAGTCCATCCAGATCTGAACTATTAACAAGTGCCTCAACGGCGTTTAAACGATGCTTGATTGCCTTCGGGTTAATTAGAGGGGCATGTAACCAGGATTTTAGTAAACGAGTGCCCATAGCGGTTTTACATCGGTTAATCACATTAAATAACGTGACTTGGCTGTCGGCGAAGATGTTCTCGGTTATTTCCAGATGTTTGCGGGTAAAAGTATTCAGTTGTAAAATATTGTCATTGTCAAATGGGGAAAGTTTTTTGATGTGAGACAGCCGATTTTGCTGGGTCAATGTGGCATAGTTTAATACGGCTCCTGCGGCACAAACTGCGCTGTTCATATCGTTACAGCCAAATCCTGCTAGATCCGTAACTCCAAAATGAGAGATTAATTGTTGATAGTTTTGCTGAAAATCAAACTGCCAATCTTGCTGCTCTTTGGTGACAAAATTTCTTTGCTTTAATTGACTACAAAATGATTCTTCAGCTAGTATTTCAGCGGGTTTCAAGCGCGCAAGTTCACTATAAAGCGCATCAATGTCTGAAAAATGATTGCAATAAAATCGGCCACCCGCCAGATCCATCCAGGCAAGGCCGAAGGGATGACTGCTTTTATAGGCTTTTGCATGGTACACCGCAGCCAGTAAATTTTCAGAATGATCTTCAAGCAGCGATTCCTCGCTAAGAGTGCCCGGCGTTATGACTCTGACAACTTTTCGCTCTACCGGCCCCTTACTGGTGGCTGGATCGCCGATTTGCTCGCATATGGCGACGGATTTTCCTTGTTTTACCAGTCTGGCTAGGTAATTATCGACAGCGTGATAGGGAACGCCTGCCATAGGGATCGGGTCCCCATTGGCTTTGCCACGATGAGTTAGGGTAATGCCTAACCAATCAGAGGCCTTTTTTGCATCATCAAAAAATAATTCATAAAAATCACCCATACGGTAGAAAAGCAGTATTTCTGGATGTTGTGATTTAATCGCCAAATATTGACGCATCATTGGCGTATGATTGCTAGTGCTTTTGTTTAATGGTTTCACTGGTTTTTCAATAACTTGATTCATATTCGAGATTTTACTAGAAGAGACCTTTACACGAAACAGATGATAAGTAAAAATGGCAAAAATAACACGGCTTTTGGTCATAAAAATTATTAATAGTCAGCTATTAATTGGTTTTCCGCCTCGATCAGTCTTGTTATTCTCCTTTTTTGTTTCATCGCTTTAGCATGAAAAGGGCTCTGGGGGAAAAAAGCGAAACCAAATAGAAAAATGATTACGAGGGAGTGATTATGAAATCGCTGGTATCTAAACTGTCTGTACGGCTTATTTTTAAACATCTAAAATTGGTTACGGTCGAATCTTGTACTGGCGGGTTGATAGGTAAGGTGATAACCGACGTCGCTGGTAGTTCAGACTGGTATGAAGCAGGATTAATAACCTATAGCAATCAAGCAAAAACGAAGCTAGCCAATGTGCCAGAACCCTTAATAGAAAAATACGGCGCTGTATCTATCGAAGTAGCGGAGGCTATGGCAATAGGAGCAACCAGTCACTTTGCTGACTGTGTCTCAGTTGCTGTAACCGGGATCGCAGGTCCCGGAGGTGGAACTCCTGAAAAACCCGTCGGTACAGTTTGTATCGCTTGCCATTATGCATCTGAAATTAAAACTAGAAAATTTAATTTTTCCGGTGGTAGAGACAATATCCGAAACCAATCAGTGCAAGAAGCGATTAATTTATTACTTTCCATGAAGATGAAAAGAAACTAAGCTTTTTAGAACTTAGAACTTAGAACTTAGAACTTAGAACTTAGCACTTAGCACTTAGCATTTAAAATTGCTAAACTCAAAACAATAATCTGACTTTACACTAAAGGAAGACAAAAACATGCCAAATTTAAAACTTAGAATTTTTGTATTAACCATTGTCATCGCTCAAGCGCTTATCGCCGGCGGTTGCGCAACATTATCGGGAAACACTCCAGCGGAAAAAAGGCAGTCTATTCTTAAGATGAAAGACAAAGTCTTGACCGATCTGTTTAAATTAAAACCCGATGTGCGTGCTCAAATCAAAAACGCGCCAGGTTATGCAGTATTCAGTAACGTGAACGTCAATATTATCTTTGCGAGTTTTGGTGGAGGTTACGGTCTGGCCAAAAGAAATAGCACAGGAAAATATACTTATATGAAAATGGGTGAAGTTGGAATTGGGCTTGGTGCTGGAGTCAAAGATTTTCGCATTGTAATGGTTTTTCACACTCGAAGCGCGCTAGAAGATTTTATTGAAAATGGTTGGGCATTTGGCGGTCAAGCAGATGCGGCGGCGAAAGCCAGTGATAAAGGTGGAGCTGTCGGAACAGAAGTGCTGATCAATAATGCCACTATTTATCAGTTAACCGAAAGCGGTTTGGCATTACAGGCTACTATAAAAGGCACAAAATACTGGCAGGATGTTGAATTGAATTAACAATTACTGCTATTGGCTACGGGCTACAAGAAAATTCTATTCTTGAGGCTCGTGGCTCGCAGCGCAGCGTTTCAGAAGCTATGTTTTATTGCTTACCGGCTGCAATTCGCTTTCTGGCCAATTCATCCGCGACAACGTTGGTGGTTTTACCTTCGCTTTCGGCGGCACTAAATATTTCAGTCAAGGTGCCATAAATTTCATCAACTTTATTTAACGCATCTTGCTTTTTATAACCACCTTCTTGATGTTCGAAAGAAACATTAATGATCCCGCCAGCGTTAATCACATAATCGGGGGTGTATAAAATACCTTTTTGTTTAAGAATGTCGCCGTGGCGATCTTCCGCAAGTTGATTATTGGCGGCGCCAGCCACAATAGAACACTTAAGTTGTGGAAGGGTTACATCATTGATGGTTGCTCCTAAAGCGCATGGCGCATAAACGTCAACATCCTGGCTGTATATATCGTCTATATCAACGGCTGTAGCGCCAAGGTTATTCACCACTCGGTCGATCGATTCTTTATTAATGTCTGTTACGATCAGCTGAGCGCCTTCATTTTTAAGATGCTCACATAAGTAATAACCAACGTGTCCCAGACCTTGAACGGCAACTTTTAACCCTTCTAGATCATCTCTGCCTAACCGATGTTTAACCGCTGCTTTCATTCCTTTGAAGACGCCATATGCCGTCACTGGTGACGGATCGCCACTTTTACCTTCTAGACCGACAACGTGATTGGTTTCTTTGTGCACAACGGCCATATCGTCGGGATTGATGCCAACGTCTTCGGCAGAGATATACTGGCCGTTTAGATTTTCGATAAATCGTCCGAAAGCTCTAAAGAGTGCCTCTGATTTCATGGTTTTTGAATTGCCAATGATGACCGATTTGCCACCGCCCATTTTTAGACCAGCCAAAGCATTCTTGTAACTCATCCCGCGTGATAAACGCAAAGCGTCGATTAACGCACCTTCGTCAGAATTATACTCCCACATGCGACAACCACCGACGGCGGGGCCTAAGGCGGTTGAGTGAATACTGATAATAGCTTTTAAGCCTGATTCTACGTCACGACAAAAAACAATTTGTTCATGATCATCATAAGCTCGTAAGTTAAATACAGCCATGTTTTACTCCTATCAAATGAAATTTGCGAGTGATGATATTTGCATCTTACTCACGTCGTTCTGGACCTATTGCCTAACTGTTTAATCCAGGTTAAAACGGATCCCTTGGGCAAGTACCGGGGTATCTCCCCAAAATATTGTATTAGTTTGTCTTCTCATGTAAGCCTTCCAGCTATCGGAACCAGCTTCACGTCCGCCGCCAGTTTCTTTTTCGCCGCCAAAAGCCCCACCGATCTCTGCGCCACTGGTGCCAATATTGATATTAGCAATACCGCAATCGCTACCAGCGTAACACAAGAATTTTTCTGAATTCTGCAGACTGGTAGTAAACAGGGCGGATGATAGCCCGTGACGAACACTATTGTTCATCTGGATAGCTTGTTCTATATCATCGAAAGGCGTCAAATAAAGGATTGGTGCGAATGTTTCTGATTGAACCACCTCGCAATCATTTTCTGCAACAATAATGGTCGGTTGTACGTAGTAGCCGACTGCTTCAATTGGTTGACCCCCAAAGATAACTTCACAATCCAGCGCTTTCGCTTTTGCTAGGGTTGCTGAGTAATTGTCGACTGCTTGCTGGTCGATCAATGGGCCCATATGGTTATTAGTATCTAGTGGGTCGCCAATTTTCAATTGAGAATAAGCGGCGACCAGCAATTCTTTTACCTGGTCAAAAATCGAGCGATGTACGATTAGGCGCCGGGTAGTAGTACACCTTTGTCCGGCGGTACCCACTGCGCCAAATACCGCGGCTGGAATGGCGTGTTCTAAATTAGCTGTCTCATCGATAATCAGCGCATTATTTCCTGAAAGTTCTAGTAGGCTCTTACCCATCCTTTGTGCAATTTGTACACCAACCATTTTTCCTACGGCTGAGGATCCGGTAAAAGAGAGCTTTTTTACTCTTGAATCATTAATAAACTGATGAGTTAGTCTATTATTGTCGTCATCAATAAAGGTGAAAAAGATAGCCGGTAAATTAGCATTTTGCAGTACCTGATTGCATATCTTTTGTACAGCAATGGCCGTTAACGGTGTTTTCGGACTGGGTTTCCAAATCGTAATGTTGCCGCAAATCGCTGCAATAAACGCATTCCACGACCAGACCGCGACCGGAAAGTTAAACGCTGAGATAACCCCAACAATGCCCAACGGTTGCCACTGCTCATACATGCGGTGTTGAGGACGTTCCGAATGCATGGTTTTGCCGTAAAGCATGCGTGACTGGCCAACTGCAAAATCAGCCATATCGATCATTTCTTGGACTTCGCCATCTCCTTCGGACTTACTTTTTCCCATTTCCAGAGAAACCAGACTACCTAAGGCGTCCTTGTTTAGTCTTAGAGCGTCACCAATTTGACGGACAACTTCTCCACGTTGCGGGGCAGGGACTTTTCGCCAATCTAGAAAAGCTTTTTCAGCTGAATCCATTATTTGAACATAATCTGCTTCGCTTGCAGCTTGTACCCGAGCGATCAGTTGACCATTGGCCGGATTGATCGAATCAATTTTTGTGGATTCTAACTGAGTGGACCAATGCTCAAAGCCCCAACAGGCTCCTGGGTTATCTGGTAAAATATTCAGTTGTTTTAGAATATCTGAGATATTTTGAGACCCCATATGGCTCCTTATCGTTTACGTTAACGAAAAGTATTGTGCACTCTCCAACAATGATGATTATGACGTGGATCACTAGTTCGGAGAGTCGCCCGAGATAAGCTACTGGATCTTAGCAAATTTTGGCAATACATATCGGCTGAATACGCCTTAAAAAGGGCGTCTGAAAAACTGGCGCAAAGATACCATTGGTTAGCTGTAATAGCCAGATTAATCTAGTGGTGACTACTGATACAATGATAATAATTCCTTACATTAGTGACAAATAGGGGCCTTTAAGCACATCTGACCAGACATTCCCGGTCATTTAAACCTTGGAGAATGTTTATCTATGTGAGATTAATCTAAGTGACACAAATAAATACAATTTAGATCAAGCAGTTAGTCCAAAATAGGCTGAGACTAACTCGCTGTAATTTAATAACTTTCAATGAAATCCATAACTATTTTATTGCTAAACCTGTTTTTAAGAAACGCTTAAACACTAAAATCACTTGAAGAATTAGCCAAAATATCTTAATTTAGCCGCCTCGAAAACGCGATATTAGGCTAAATACCGACCATTTTGGCTGTGATTTAATCGCTAAATTCTGGTCCACGACCAAAAAGTAGGATAAATGATGACACAAGCTCAAAAAAAGATGACTAAAGAAGATACCGAGCTGAAGTTCAAACAATGGGCTCAGTCAGAATATGTAAAAATTAGTAAATTTTGTAGTAGCAAAGGATACAAAGTCACCAATATCAATCAAAAAAAATGTCGTTATATGCCACCAGTGCTTGCCGTCTGGTACGTTAAAACCGTTGACAGTTTGACCGATTTATGGGTGGTTAGCGGTGATTTTCCGACTGATATGGTCGTAGCTAAAGTCGCTAAAAATGCCAGAGAAGTGCTTGCCCACTTTTCGCTATCGTGGCAACTCCAAGCCGCTAAATTAGAAGACAGCATTGCCGAAGGAAAAATAGAATTAAGCGATAGAGAGACACAGGCCAAATTTGTTAAAGAACTGATAGCTCGAGCAGAAAATCTGTATGAAATTCATAACAACGATACTTTATGGGAACAAGCCGGATTAACTCAATAGCTCTGTAACTCATTACTTATTTGCTCACTATTTCCGCTTGCGATGAAATAGTGAGACACATCTCTATGACTAAAGTTGGATTACAAAAGTTCAGTGATTAGGCCGTTTTCCGGCTTGATCAACAAACAGGGTAAAGAGCGAGCCAATTTAATACTCCCACCAGCAACTTTCCCACCAGTTGATAAATTCCGCAAAATCGATATGACCGTCCTGGTTTTCGTCGATAAGCTCGAATCCTTTTTGCGCTTGATCAATAGTAGCGGTAGGAGACAGCACTCGTAGCAGCTTGGTAAATTCGCCAAGATCAATTGCATTGTTAGAATCGCGGTCAAAAAACTCAAAATTCTCTTTTATTTCTGCCAATTGTTGTGCGGATATATTTTTATTCTCTGTCATTATGGGTCTCTGTTAGTGATAAGTTATTTTTGCTGAATATAAATTTAGTCGATGATAGTTTCTTCGGCTCGGTAATGGATATCTCTGTGTTCCAGATATTCCAGAATAAATTTAAACGCTCCGTCGATTGCTCCCAGGGTTTCCGGCGCGCAAATGCCGGCCTGTAGTTTATTTTGTAGCACAAAATTAGTCACTGCCGTTGCAGTGTAGCCATTAGAGCGAGCCATTGAGGATATTTCACTTTGTCGATCAGTTTTATCTAGCATACGGTATATATAACGCCTTTTCTTTCCGTTCTCGTCACCTTCAATGGTGGTTCTAACCACGGTAAACTCTTCCTCATTGTTAGCAAGCTTCCAGTTTTCTTCAAGAATTCTGGCGCTGACTTCCATCGGTGAAAACTCGATACCGTTTAGCTCTAAAGGTTCGGTCGAAAAAAAGCCAGAGGCTTTTAAAACCTGGATATATTCACAGTGCCCAGGATAACGAAGTGTTTTTTCTTTCATATAGGGAATATGGTCCATGGTTTTAATTAATGTTCGTAAACCGTCAGTATTAAATGCTTCCAGGGTTCCTACCCGCTTTATTTCCATCAATTCACAATCACTCAAGGCTTCTCTTTCAACGACTTCACCATTCTCGACATATCGGGCTGGCCCAGTATAGTCTTGAATCACATCAATCGGCGAAAATAATGACCTAAAATTAAATGGCCAA
Organism: uncultured Kangiella sp.; assembly: GCA_964578045.1. Lineage (GTDB taxonomy): Bacteria > Pseudomonadota > Gammaproteobacteria > Enterobacterales > Kangiellaceae. Next base: position 10,368 of record CAZOBX010000046.1, read on the forward strand.
TGACGCCTCACCGGTAAGCCGCCAACTAAACATTCGAACTTATTAACTTCCATCTTGGTGTCTAAATAACCGAGAATAATATTGTCCATACCAGGGGCCACACCGCAATCGACGACTGCAAATACTTGATTTTTTTTGGCAAGATGATCCAAATCAAAACAGTTTTCAGGGAAAAAAGACGCGTCAACGACATTTTTTCCAGCGAGTAATATTTTCTTGAGCGTGTTGAATCCAAGGTAACCTGGCATGGCGCTTATTACTAAATCAAAGCCCTTCACCAATTCATCATAATTATCTTCTTTTGAAAGATCAAAGTTTACAGTGCTAACTGATGAATTTTGTTTTTCGATTTTAGCTAAGGCTTTTTTGTTAAGGTCGACGCAGGTTACCTGGTGCTCATCTGCGAGATCTAAAGCGATCGCCCTGCCAATCAGTCCGGCACCAAAAACGATTATATTTGACATTAATGTCTCCTGACTAAAACAATGTACGATGACTTAGTTATTTTCGCTTGTCATTCGGCGTGTGCAAGGGGCTCTAACGATTGACTAACTCATCTTCTTGAATGGATTGATCTTCAAGATTGATCTCATAGGGTCTAATCATAACCAGCATACCAATTAACGGATGATCAAAATAATTTAACTGATTACTTCTTAGCCGTCTATTTTGTTTTAAGGGATAGTTAAACAGCCGTTCTGTAAAGGTTTTTTCAAACTCCTTGGATAAAAAATCTCCATCATACTGCCATGCAAAATCATCAGCATTTATTGGTTGTTGAGTGATGTCCAAAAAGCTCGTTTTAGCTTCTTGTTCAGTATCGAGAGTATCCAAAGGCGGAAGCAGGTTTTGAAAATTAAAAATATCAACTTCCTGTCTACCTGGTCGGCGATAATATAGGTCGGTATCAACATGAAGATAGTTTCGGTGGATATAGACCAATATACTGCCATCAATTTCCGGTACCCAGGGCAGCGCCCCTAATAGTTGCTCAGGCTGTCCACTCTCTTGCTCGTCTGTTGTATCAATTTCTGCTCGCTGTGGTTCAGGCTCACTTGCTGATTGTTGACTGTTAGAGTTTAACTCGGTATTTATGGAAAAATCGGCAGCCCCCTTTAAAAGAGAGGATTCATCGGCGGAAATTATTTCAAGCTTTTTCTCTCCTGAAAATTCGAAGGTATGCTGATAGTTAAATCCTCCGGCAATCCGTAGACTGGTCGCTTCTCGTTTGCTTAATACCGGTTGTCGCCAGGAAAAATGGGCTAATAAATCATAGTTTACATGCCTTGATATATTAAGCGCTTCAGCTTTTAGTTGCAGTAGTTCTTCCTCCAGCAAGACAAAAGGCTGTTCGACATCGAGCGCTTTAAACTCGGGGTTTTTGATTTCAGTATCTTTAGCCGGAATGCCTGAACCTGTCAAATTCTTGGCGCCAGAAGAATCTACTTGCCTATCCTGCTGTTGATTGATCTTCGCATTTTTCTGCAACATGCTCAGCTGCTCAGCATCAGCAGTTGATTCAGCCGGTAGTCCAAATGGCTGTATAAAGTCAATCAGCTCGTCGGGTAATTGCATATTGATATTGGTATCCCAGGATTCGTTTTGCAGTCCTTGCTCAGAAGTCGCCTTGTAAAGTATTATTTCAACCTCAAACCAGCGCAGTTGCTCCGGCTCCGCCGCATCGGTTTGGCTGGCGAACGTTATGGTTGGTATAAAAATGACTAAACCACTTAGTAAAACGCTCAGAATGCCTTTTGTATTTTGCTTTGTCATAAAATGTTAGTATTTCCGATATCGCTTGATTGTCGAATGTTTGGGCTATAACCCAAATGAATCATGAGCCAATATTACCCTTTACCGCCCAAGTGTTTCAATTAAAGAATCAATTTGTTGTAATCTTTGTGACAGATCGCCAGCGCTTTGCTGAACTTTGAGTAAAGTGCCTTTGGCAAGCCTGTAGCGTGTCGGATTACGTTGAATTAATTCGATTAATTTAGTGGTGTCTATATTAGGCTTGCCACTAAATTCAATACTGAACTGGGACTCCGTTGAATCAAGTTTAACGGCACCTAAGGAGGTCAATTTATTTTTCAATTCGGCAACTTCAAAAAGATTTTTCGCCTGGTTTGGTAATAATCCGAATCGATCAATGAGTTCAACCTGCAGGTCGCGCAGTGCTTTTTTGCTTTGCGCACTGGCTATGCGTTTATACAGAGACAGGCGAATAGCAACATCGTGCACATAATCATCCGGCAGTAATGCAGAAATCCCCAGATTAACTTCAGTTTGATCACTTTGAGATTCTGTAAGCGATAGCTCCTCACCATTTTTTATCGCTAAAATTGCTCTCTCCAATAACTCCATATAAAGGCTAAACCCAATGGTTTGCATATGCCCTGTTTGCTCATCGCCTAATAACTCTCCGGCTCCTCGTATTTCAAGGTCATGGGTGGCCAGGATAAATCCGGCGCCTAAGTCTTCTAACCTTGAGATGGCTTCCAGTCGCTTTTTGGCATCCTTGGTGATGCTTTTGGGAGGAGGGGTCATCAGGTACGCATAGGCTTGATGATGAGATCGTCCCACCCGGCCTCGCAGTTGATGCAGTTGCGCTAATCCAAGCTTATCCGCTCGATCCATAATAATAGTATTGGCAGTGGGGATGTCGATACCGGTTTCAATTATCGTGGTGCAGACCAGAACATGGTAACGATGATGATAAAATTGTTTCATGACATCTTCTAACTGACGTTCTCTCATTTGACCATGAGCAACCGCTACTTCAATATCGGGCAGTAAAGTTTGAATTTCGCTGGCGGTTCTTTCAATCGTATCTACAGAGTTATGCAGAAAAAACACTTGTCCACCACGTCGTATCTCCCGTTGAATCGCTTCTTTGATTAATGGCTCATTTCTTTGCCTGACAAAAGTTTTAATGGCTAGACGTTTAGCGGGTGGGGTAGCTATGATCGAAAGATCTCGCATGCCGGACATCGACATATTTAGGGTTCGCGGGATGGGAGTAGCGGTTAAGGTTAAAATATCTACTTTCGCCCGGTAGGATTTTAGAATTTCCTTTTGTCGCACCCCAAACCGATGTTCTTCATCAATGATTAAAAGTCCAAGGTTTTTAAATTTGAGTTTGCCAGAGATCAAAGCATGGGTGCCAATGATAAGGTCGATTTGACCTGATTCGAGTTTTAATAAAGTAATTCGTTGTTGTTTTTTTGTTTGAAACCTGGAAAGCACGCCAATATTAATCGGCCATTGAGAAAAGCGATCTTGAAAGGAGTTAAAATGTTGTTGAGCCAATAAAGTCGTCGGCACCAGCATAGCGACTTGCATACCGCTTTGCACACTTATAAAGGCTGCTCTCATAGCAACTTCTGTTTTGCCAAATCCCACATCACCACAAATAAGTCGATCCATCGGTTGACTGGAAGTCATATTTGCAATCACAGCATCAATCGCGCTCACTTGATCTTCGGTTAATTCGAATGGGAACTCGGCGGCAAATTTTTCATAGTCCAATTTATCCAGTTTATGCGCGTGGCCAATTTCTGCACCGCGTCTCGCATAAATATCCAGTAGTTCAGCGGCAGTATCTCTGGCTTTTTCAATCGCTTTAATTTTAGCTTTACTCCAGGATTCGCTGCCCAATTTATGCCATGGTGCCGTTTCTGGACTACTACCAGAATATCGATGTATTTGGTAAAGTGATTGGACTGGAACATAAAGTTTGTCACCTCCGGAATATTCTAAAGTTAAGAATTCTGTGCTAATACCGCCAGCTTCAATGGTTTGTAGTCCTAAATAGCGACCTACACCTTGCTCCACATGAACGACCGGATCGCCAATTTTTAGTTCTGCCAAGGAGTGGATTAATTGATCCGGTGAAATGACTTTCTCGCCACGACGGCGAACCTGTAATACTTGCCTACCGAAGAGATCGCTTTCGCAAATGATAAGATTTTCGTCAAACGAAAATCCTTTTTCCACTGGGGCAGTGATCAGGTTTACGGCATAATCGCTGGATAGAAATTCTTGCCAACTAGCCACCGGATTGGTTTGAACATGATGTTTTAACAAGAGTTCCCGGATGACTTCTTGGCGACCTCGGGATTCAGCGCAAATTAAAATATTGGCATGATTTTGTCTGATCTGCTCAAACTTCTGAAGTGGAGTGCTCAAGCGGTGTTCTATTTGAATATCTGGACAAGTAGCAAATTTAAGATCAGTTGATGGAGTGGTCCTATTCCATTCATCGCCACTAAGCATGACGCTGGGGTATCGTTTTTTATTGGCTAGTAGTTCAACGAAAGACAAATAAAGTTCGCCAGGTTCAACAATGGGTCTTTCTATATCATGACAATGCTGCTGATAGCGCTCCTCGAGTTCCAGCCAAAAGCTGTCGACCGACGCATCTAACATGACCGATTGGATAAAAATAGTGTTGGATTCGTCTAAGTAGTCGAAGATTGTGGATAATTTGTCAAAAAATAGCGGTAGATAGTATTCGATGCCGGCAGGAAATATGCCGCTACTTACATCTCTGTACAAAGTGGAATGTTTGAGATTACTGTCGAACTTAGATCGCCAATTCTGCCGAAATAGGCTAATTGCTGTATCATCCGAAGGGTATTCTCGTGCTGGCAATAGGTTAATTTTATCGACCTTTTGCTTGGTTAGCTGAGTTTCACTATCAAAATACCTCAGCGATTCGATTTCATCATCAAATAATTCGATCCTGATAGGATCCTTAACGCCCATGGGGTAAAGATCCAGTATTGAACCGCGTACCGCATATTCTCCATACTGCATAACAGTGCTAACACAATGATAGCCATTATTGTCGAGTAGTATTTTGAGTTTTTGAATATCAAACGTTTGGCCTTTTTCTAACTGCAGACATTGCTGCTCTATGTACTGTCTGGCCGGAAGTTTTTGTAATGCGGATGATACCGGTAACAATAAGATCGCTTGTCTTAATCGTGGTAGTTGGTAAAGAGTTTCAAGTCGTTCCGAGATAATATCCTGGTGGGGTGAAAAATAGTCATAGGGGAGCGTTTCCCAATCGGGTAATGTGACAATCGAAATTTCGTCTTGGTCGCCCAAAAAGAAATCGATTTCTCCTTTTAGCGGTTGCAAACAAGAAGCATCGGGCAATAAAACCACAATTAAGGACTGACTCTGTTTGGCAATATTAACCAGACTTAGAGCATAGGCGCTGTTTACTGCGCCATGGTAATAATTGACATAGCTCGGTTTATTTGTAAGTTCAAAGATCGTGGACAAGGAATTAGTTTTCTTTTTAGGGGAATAATGCGGCCCGTCTATTGAAAGACAAGGATAATAAAATGGACGGTCAAAAAAACAATGAATAACACATTTGGTCAAGCCAATCGTTATTAATTTGGGATTATACACTAGCAAGTTCAATTGTTTAGCCCACGCTGGAATTTATTATCAAAATGAATGGTATTAAACGTCTTTAGACACCGTCCATTGGTTATCTTGGCGAGAATAGCTATTCGCGATATCGACCCGCAAGTTGAACTTAGATTCGAGTATTAGGGCGAACTATTAACCCAGGGGAGAGTGAAATCAGCCCCTGTTAATTACCGACAAGTATTCAAAAGTGCGATTAGTGGGTATATACTCAAACCATCAATCCTATTTAGTCACCCCTAAAGTGGGGTGAGCCATTTAATGTTTAGCCGTAAAGCGATGAACCGTGAGATCGTGCAACGCTCAACTATACACTGGCAATCGTCAAACAATCAGCTGGGTAGAGAAGTACCTGGATATGGTAATTGGCGAGTTATTGCTATAAATGTTAATTAGGTAATACTTTTTATATCAATTGGTTATAGCATTTTATTAGAATTGACTCGAACTTTAGATATAAAAAGCAATTGATAATAGGGTTTTAATAACATTTAAATATTGGCGAAACTTTTTGATCCCATCTACTGTCAAAGGTACGGAGCGGGGCAATCGATTGGCTCTTTTTTCGTTTCAGTTAGTTCAATTGCGCCTATTAAAGCTAGTTTGATTGTCTAGCTCCTAACATCTGAATTTCGGAGGCACATTAGTTTTATATTATTTTCAGGAAGGTATTTGGTAACTTTTAAACCAGTGACAAACTATTAATCATTGAGGTGACTAAAGGTATGAAAAGACAAAAGCGCGATCGTTTCGAAAGAGCACATAGCAAAGGGTACAATGCAGGGATAACTGGCAAGGCAAGTGATAGCTGCCCGTTTTCAACCACCGATATTAAAGAACACTGGCTCGGAGGCTGGCGTGAAGCAAGATCAGCAGTTGGTGAAGGATATTTTAACTAATTGATGATACAACTCGAAATAACCAATGTCGCCGATTGGCGACAAGTCTAAATAGCAAGAGCCCGGTTAATAAGCGGGCTTTTTGCGGTTTAAACCCTGAAAGACCCTAATATGAAGTACTGAGGTTATATATACTGAATAAGTTTAATGTCCGTTGGATTTATTGGTATAATCCGGATCAACCAATCTCTAGCACGATTCTTATATTTATTTATGTCTCATATCGAGAAATTTGACTTTCCGTTTCCGATCCCGCCAAAACGAATTAGCGATGCGGAAAAGAAACGACTTGTCCAGGATTGCAAGCAAAAATTAATCGACAATAATGCGGTTTTAATTGCCCACTATTACACGGATCCAGAAATACAGTCGTTAGCCGAAGAAACGGGCGGTTTCGTAGGTGACTCTCTGGAGATGGCTAAATTCGGTGCAAAACATTCGGCAGATACCTTAGTCATTGCCGGGGTACGTTTTATGGGGGAAACCTCAAAAATGCTCAGCCCTCACAAAAGAGTGATAATGCCTACTCTAGAAGCGACTTGCTCCCTTGATATTGGTTGCCCTGCCGATGACTTCGCTGATTTTATCGCCAGTAATCCTGGCCGAACCGTTGTGGTTTATGCCAATACATCAGCCTCCGTCAAAGCTCAGGCGGATTGGGTTATTACCAGTAGTATTGCAGTCGATGTGATCAAACATCTGGACGCAAAGGGAGAAAAAATTCTATGGGCTCCTGATAAACATTTAGGTGCTTATATCCAAAAACAGACAGGCGCCGATATGTTGTTATGGGATGGGCACTGCATTGTGCACGATGAATTTAAACATATTGCGTTACGCAAAACGATGGCACTTTACCCAGAAGCGGCAGTCCTGGTACACCCTGAATCGCCTGAAAATGTCATTCAACTGGCGGATCACGTGGGTTCTACTTCCCAATTAATTCAAGCGGCCAAGAGCAGTCAATCATCTCAGGTCATTGTTGCTACAGATAAGGGAATATTCTACAAGATGCAACAGGCGGCTCCGGACAAGGAGTTAATTATTGCGCCAACAGCAGGTGAAGGAGCAACTTGCAAGAGCTGTGCGCACTGTCCGTGGATGAAAATGAATCAATTGACCAACATGGCAAAGGTTTTCCAACCACAAGATAATGAGATACTTGTATCCGAGGAACTCATCAAAAAGGCCCTCAAACCCTTAACCAGAATGGTTGAATTTAAACAATAGCGACTTCTATACCCGTTCTCACCTCAAGATGCTCGTTTCAGTGTTCAGCCAGTAAACTTGAACACCAAAAGTAGGCGCTCTTAGGCGAGGCTAGAAACAACCATCTTCTTCGTTAAGCCATTTTGAGCTAGACAGGAAATTGCTCCTTGCATTTCCTGCATACAGTCCATCCTTGGACATAAATGACTAGTCCTAAAATTCTTTGCCTTAAATATGGCTGTTTCTAGCCTTGTTGAAACGAGCATCTTGAGGTGGAACGGGTATAAACCGCCAAGTTACAATAAATCTATAACTTGGTGGAAAAAGAAGGTTGATTGTTAAGGGATGATTTCGAGGAAATGCTATTGCTGGTTTTGCCACTTTCAGAAAGTCGCATCTGAAGATTCAAATCGGTTCGTGATTCGGCGAATCTAAGGGCGTCTTCCTTAGTTATAACGCCATCTTTGTATAGTTTGAACAAAGATTGATCGAAAGACATCATGCCATCCATATGGTGTTTTTCAATCGCTTTCTTAAGCTCTTCAAGGTTACCTTTTTGAATAATTTCCTGAATATCGGGCGCTTTCATTAATATTTCTAATGCTGCTACTCGTTTGCCATCCTGGCTCATGACCAATCGCTGAGAAACAATACCCTTTAAAACGCTAGCAAGTTCTTTCATTAGCGTCGAACGTTGCTCTTTTGGGATCATGTTCCTGATGCGTTCTAAAACCTGTTTGGAATTATTACCATGGATAGTTGCCAAACAAAGATGGCCCGTTTGAGCGTAGCTGAGCGCGTATTGCATCGCTTCTTCATCACGAATTTCACCGATAAGGATAAGGTCAGGTGCTTCTCGCATCGCATTTTTTAGGGCGTTGTGATAACTCTTGGTATCAACACCAATTTCACGTTGGTCGATTATTGATAATTTGTGTTCATGTAAAAACTCAATCGGATCTTCAATGGTAAGAATATGGCTGGTATCACGACGATTACGGTAGTCGATCATGGCCGCCAGGGTGGTGGATTTACCGGAACCGGTTGGCCCACAAATCAAAACGAGCCCCGCTCGTTCCATCACCAACTTGCTAACTGTTGGTGGTAAACGGAGATTTTCCAAATTTGGAATATCGGATTTGATATGACGCATCACCATACCCACTTCCCCGCGTTGCATAAAGACGTTCACTCGGAATCGGCCAATATCATCCACCGAAATGGCAAAGTTTTGTTCCCACTCTTCTTCGAATTCGTCAATTTGTTTTTGAGTCATTATATCGTAAGCGATATTTTTAATAGCACCAGGGGGCAGGGCACCTTGGCCCATAGGGGTCGAAACGCCTTCAATTTTCATATGAGGCGGTGCGCCAGTACTAAAAAACAAGTCTGAGGCGTTTTTTTCGGCCATTAGGCGGAGTAACAACTTGATATCCATTAAATAATTATCTCACGATTAAATCACTATTGCTTTTCTGATGTTAGCACATATCAGAATAAGCTAATATGTCCAGCTGCACGATTATAACTGATTATTTTACAAAAATATCTTTTATAAAGCATTGCCATTCATTGTCTTTTTGTATAATCTACGCGCCTCAAAGTTGAATAGCGTGTAAGTTGTACATGTGGCTTGATTTTGTAGATTAATAGGTGAGTTGTCCGAGCGGCTGAAGGAGCTACCCTGGAAAGGTAGTATAGGAGCAATCTTATCGAGGGTTCGAATCCCTCACTCACCGCCAGAAAAGTGTTAGACCAAAAACTGCACAACGTTTTACCTCTTATGGTGGTCCTATTGGTCCTCCCGCAATGATACATTGTGAACTCCGCCAGGCCCGGAAGGGAGCAACGGTAGCAATCGACTCATGTGCCGGGATGTGGCTGGTAGGACTGCCTCCATCTTTTTATCAATCCAGCTTACCTCAAAAACATGCCATTTCTGCGTTCAAAAATGGTCACATAAAGTACTATGCTTCCATTTTTTGCCTTGAACTGGCCCGTTTTGGCGGCAACCTGAATTGATAAAATTATTCCGCCTCAGCTTAAGAAGTTGCCATTACCTGGTATTTCCTCCACGCAATGACTGAAATTAGTAGTAAGAGCCTGTCCTTCATTTTGGACTGCGAAGTTTCTATTTAATTGATTGCGCTGACGCTTGGTTATCATATAATGGGCGGATGAGAATGGTTGCAATAAAAACTGAATGAGCTATCAAGTATTAGCCAGAAAATGGCGTCCAAAATCTTTTGAAGAATTGGTTGGGCAAAAGCAAACGGCCAAGGCTTTGATCAATGCTCTTGAAAGCCAGCGTTTGCACCATGCCTACTTATTTACTGGTACTCGAGGTGTTGGTAAAACCACAATTGCACGGATCTTGTCTAAAAGCCTCAACTGTGAAAACGGCATCACTTCAAAACCCTGCGGTGAATGTTCCAGTTGTAAGGAAATCGACCAGGGAAATTTTATCGATTTGATGGAAATCGATGCGGCTTCAAAAACAAAAGTAGAAGATACCCGGGAACTGTTGGACAATGTTCAATATCGACCCACCCGAGGGCGATACAAAGTTTATCTAATCGATGAAGTTCATATGCTAAGCGGGCACAGCTTTAATGCGCTTTTGAAAACCTTGGAAGAGCCGCCACCTCATGTGGTTTTTCTACTAGCGACAACCGACCCTCAGAAACTTCCTGTGACAGTACTATCACGATGTTTGCAGTTTCATTTAAAACGAATGGAACAACCTCAAATTGTCGAACATCTTGCTATGATATTGGTTGAAGAAAAAATTGAATTTGAAAAAGACGCGCTATTACCTATTGCAAAAGGTGCCGATGGGAGTATGAGGGATGCGCTCAGTTTACTTGATCAAGCCATTGCTTTTTGCGGTGAAAAACTTGAGACTACCTCGATTTTGGAAATGCTGGGTAGTATTGATCAGTCTTATTGTTTCCAGATCTTAGCCGCTATCCAGCAAGATGACGCTACCAATTTAATGAATGTTATACAACAAATGTCCCAATATTCACCGGATTACTTTGAAGTGATGTCTGATTGGTTAAGTTTGTTGCATACTATTGCTGTGGCCCAGGCGACCGGAAATTCTGAAGATGAGCAAATTAAGGAGCTAGCGCAAACTATTTCGCCAGCGGACCTGCAGTTATATTATCAGTTATCTTTGCAAGCTAAAAAGGATTTACCTTTTGCGCCGCATCCTCGTCAGGGATTTGAAATGGCCCTGCTGAGAGTGTTAGCGTTTAGACCCAGTCAAACTCCAACTCGACCTGCAAAAAAAAAACTAACTGACGCCAGCCAAGAAGTTAATTTAGTTACGCAAACGCTAACCGACACAAGTTCGCCGCATATTGTCTCAGAGCGCAAACAGCGATCAGAAATGTCACAGCAAAGTCGACTTTCAGAGCATAAAATAACATTGGTCGCCAGTAACGAGATTAATATTGATAGTTCAACCGGGCAAAGCATTAACCAGGAGTCTGGTTTTCAAACCTCTAACCAAGCTTTAAAAGTAGAAGTTAAAGCGGCAGAACCCTCGGCAGAATATACGCCACAGGAATCGGTATTGACCAGGGTCGACACTACAGATGACCCGCAGTTGGTTGAAGCTATTCACCCACAAGAGCCGCCCTTTGTAGAAACCGACGGTAAAAACGAAGTTGAATTAGCAGAAGATACGCGGTTATACCCAGGCGCTCAAGAGATCAAACTAACGCAAGTTAATTTTGACAATTGGCATTACGCCATCGACCAAATGCCGATTGGCGGTAATGGCGTACAGATATTGCTCAATTCATTGGCGAGTTTTGAGAACGGGTTATTAAAGATTTGCCATTTATCAAAAGTCAGTCATTTTCTTACCGATAATCTTCGTCAATCTTTGCTGCAAGAAATAACCCGACATTTTGCTGATGGTTCAACTGATAAATTTAAGATTGAATTTATCATTGATGATGCCTTGTCAGTAACCCCAAAGCAAAAACAAATAAAATTGCATCAAGAGGCAATCGAAAAGGCGTATCAGTCGCTTATTGCCGATCCCTGTGTGGCATTATTGCAACAGAAGCTTGGAGCGAGCTTAGATAAACAGAGTATTAGTTTAAATTAATTTAATTGTTATAGAAATAAAGTAGAGGTAGTTATGAAAGGTTTAGGCGACTTAATGAAACAAGCTCAGCAGATGCAGGAAAAAATGCAGCAAGCTCAGCAAGAAGTTGCAAATGTTGAAGTGTCTGGAGAATCTGGCGCTGGCATGGTCAAGATAGTCATGACCGGAAAACATGATGTAAAGTCAGTGAATATTGATGAGTCATTATTTACTGAAGATAAAGAAATCCTGGAAGATATGATTGCTGCTGCGGTTAATGACGCGGTCAGGAAAGTAGAAGAGCAAACCAAAGATATGATGTCTTCGGTCACTAGTGGTATTCCGTTGCCTCCTGGCTTTAAAATGCCTTTTTAGCAGGGTTTTAATTCAATGCAACAATCGCTTTTAGCCGAATTAATCGATGCTTTTTGCTGTTTACCCGGTGTTGGCAAAAAATCAGCACAAAGGATGGCTTATCATCTGCTGGATAAAAATAGACAAGGGGGTTTGATATTGTCGGCCAGTTTGCACCAATCGATGCAGGATATCGGTAACTGTAGTCGTTGTCGTGATTATACCGAATCCGATCAATGTCAGATCTGCCAGAATGATCGACGTGATGAATCACTTTTATGTGTAGTGGAATCTCCGCCTGATGTATTGGCCATTGAATCCACGGCTAATTTCCATGGTAAATATTTCGTTTTATTAGGCCAGTTATCTCCATTAGATGGCATTGGGCCAAACGAAATTGGCATACCGTTATTAGCCAGTCGCTTAAAAGAAGGAATTATTACCGAAGTGATTGTCGCAACCTCTTCAACCATTGAAGGTGAGGCGACCGCCAATTATATAGCACAAATGGCTCAGCAGGAGACCAGTGAATTGATCACAGTCACTCGGTTAGCGCAAGGCGTTCCTGTTGGTGGTGAGTTAGAATATCTTGATCAATCAACCTTGGCGTTATCTTTGGCAAATCGCAGGGTTATTTAAACAATTGGTAGGATAGAATCGTTACCTGGTTTAGCTCAAAGTTTGCGTTACAGGCTCCTTGCGATGACTGTGAACATCACGCTAATGCTCTGCTTCTAACTCCCTACCGTCAAGGCAGGAAGCTTGAACTATCAGTTAATTCAAAGGTGTTTACCGAGACAACTCTCCTCGCAGACTAATCTGCATTTTCTGTTTTATCTCATCAACGCTGCATTCGCTACTGAGCAAATAACTCAATTTAGTCAGGGTCGCTTCGGGGGTCATATCGAAACCGCTAATCACTCCACATCTGAGTAATTCCTGGCCGGTCTCATAGCTGCTCATATCGACGCTTCCTATTAAACACTGGGTACAATTGACGATAATAATTCCCGCGTGATTTGCTGCGGCAAGCAGATGTAAGAATTTCATATCGTTACACGGAGCGTTTCCCATGCCATAGGTCATCAACACCATTCCTTGAATGCCAGAATTAAGAACCGCCTCTAGCATATCCGCAGAAAATCCTGGGAAAAGACTTAAAACCACGACTTTTGGATGGGTTATTTTGTTAATTTTCAAAGGCTTAGAAGGATATTTTAATAATATTTCTTGATTGACCTGTATTTGAGATCCTACCTTTACCAAAGCAGGGAAATTAGGTGATTGAAAGGCATGGAAGCCAATGGCATCAACTTTACGGGTGCGATTACCCCGATACAGTCGATTATGAAAATATAAGCTGACTTCAGGAATATCATATTGAGAAGCTAGCAAAAGAGAGGTTATCAGATTGTCTCTGGCATCTGTGCGCATTTGTGACCAAGGGATCTGAGAACCAGTTACAATCACTGGCTTGGAGAGATCTTCCAGCATAAAGGAAAGTGCGGAGGCTGTATAAGCCATAGTGTCGGTGCCGTGCAATACTATAAAACCATCAAAGTCCTCATAAACCGATTTAATATCCTCTGAAATACAATACCAGTCATCAGGGGTAATATTGGACGAATCAATCAAATTATCATATTCGTGCACCACAATTTCAGGCATATCTGGATAGGCGAGTTCCGGTAGTTTATTAATTTGCTCAGCAAAATAACCAGCTTCAGGTACAAATCCTTTATCGCTCGGCTTCATGCCGATGGTGCCGCCCGTATAGGCTATGTAAACACGTTTGTTACTCATTGATGGATTAAGTCCTGGTTATTCAATCGGCTTAATGATAACTAACCAAAGGAATTTTATAAACAACAATCATATTTGAGTCGGTGTTTGAGTGTGAGCGGGTTGGATTAGTCAGGCGTAATTCGCCTAATAATCACAATCCTATCAAAGGATACAGCGTGCAAATATTGCCAATGGAGCATAAAAAAACGCGGAGAAGATTCCCGCGTTTGGCGACTTATCAGCCATCTCCTGCGAAATTGTTTTTTAGCCGTTACTTACCTAATTTCACAAAAACAAGTTGCATAAGCGCTATTAGGGTCATTCCATTGATTAAGTAACTTTAATCCAGAACTTATTTGATTCATTAGTCTACCTTTTAAATCAGGTTTACGATGCCTTATTTGTTCTTGTTGAACCAAGTCATTAACCCGAGATTGGTTAAAAAGTTCTTTTAGAAAAATTTCATTTTCAGAAAGCTTTCTTTTCACATAGAGCACTTCATAATTTTCAATGTCAGCCAACTTGGCCGCTGATTTAATGGCATCAGGCAATCCGCCTAGATTATCGACCAGACCAAGTTCATGGGCTTTCTTTCCTGACCAAACACGACCTTGGGCGATTTTATCAACATCTTCTTTACTCATTTCTCTGCCTTCAGATACCAGTGATAAAAATTTATCGTAGCCTGCGTTAATACTGGTCTGAATAATTTCCGCAACATCATCAGAAAGTGGCATACCGCCATCAACTGGATTGGAATACTTGGTTGTACCAACGCCATCTCGGAAAATGCCCCATTCGTTGAGCGGCTTTTCAAAGGTAGGTACCATACCAAAAATACCAATAGAGCCAGTGATGGTGCTGGAGTTAGCCCAGATTTCATCTGACGTTGCCGCTATCCAATATCCACCGGAAGCCGCCACATCCCCCATCGAGGTTACTACTTTAATTCCATCTGCTTGAGCTTTGACTAATTCTTGACGAATAACCTCAGAGGCAAAAGCGCTGCCGCCACCGCTATCAACCCGTAAAACAATCGCTTTGACATTTTTGTTATTACGAGTCTTTCGAATCAAACGCGCTACCGTGTCGCCACCAATCACGCCTTCTTTATGTTCTCCATCTAAAATACTGCCTTTGGCGGTGATTACCGCAACTTTATAAGAGTTAGGACTAACCTGGTCAAACTGCGATCTAACCGCTTTAAGGTAGTGGGTATGACTGATGCTTTTGAACGACTTGGTTTTTTCATCAATTCCCACCAGAGCAATCATCTTGTCTCTAAATTCGATGCGAGTCATTAACTTGTCGACCAAACCTGCGTCTAAAGCGATAGTGGCGGAATTACCGTTGCTGGCAATCAGGTTTTCTTTGTAATTATTGATATAACTGGCAATATCATCTGAAGTTAATGAACGTGTTTCAGCTAAATCTTGTTGAAATTCCGACCAAAGATCACCCATCCAGGCTCGATTAGCTTGCTTGGCAGCATCTGACATATTGTCGCGAATAAATGGTTCAACGGCGGACTTAAAAGTTCCGACCTTAAATACATGAACGTTTACCCCAACTTTATCGAGAAATGATTTAAAATAAGTTCCAATGCGGGCAAAACCGGTAAGAAAAATACCGCCGTCAGGGCTCATAATAATCTCATCTGCTTGGGCCGCTAGAAAATACTGTGATTGAGAAAAGTTATCATCGAAGGCGATGACTTTTTTGCCACTGGTTTTAAAATCCTTTATTGCAGCCGCAAGGTCTTGAAGTTTGGTCACCCCGACACCCCATAGATAACTGGTAGAAATCACTAAGCTGGTGATCCGTTTATCATCTTTAGCCCTTTCAATGGCTTCTAGCAGATCATAGAGCGAAGTCTCAGGTGCATCTTGGTTACCGGTTACTTCTTGCATGGCTTTTTCGATAGGGTCAGTGTAAGTTAATTGCTCAACGATAAAACCGTTAGGTTGAAGAACTAATGCAACGCCGTTTTCCACCGTGGGTTTACTGCCCGAACTAGCAATAAAGCTGACAAGCACAACAATAAACAGCAAGAAAACAAAGTTCAAAAAGATTTTTCGGCTTAAATCGAAGCCGTACCACAAATTCTTAAATATCTTAGTCATTTTACGCCTTAAATTTACTAGTTTGACAGGTTTAAACGGCTAGCTTATACCAATAATTAATAAAGTGTTAGTGGTATTCAAGTGGAAATCTATCGGAGCCTGCTAGTACTACCTAACTATTTGAAATTTATGAAGTTTAGTGCTACTTTTAAAGTGTTAGTAAATCTTTCCTGTTGCTATTACCAACACTCTGTATGAGACTAGCCGATATAACTTTAGATAATGCCAAAAAGTCGCTCATAAAATGAATCAAAATCACCTTGAAACGCCAAATCCACACTATCCCAAACTATTTGCTCCATTAACTGTACATAATCATCAATTGTCTAATCGAGTCATTATGGGGTCAATGCATACTGGGTTAGAGGAAAAAAGAGGCGGCTTTAAGCGTCTGGCACAATATTTCAAAGAGCGAGTCGAAGGTGGAGTTGGGTTAATTATTACCGGTGGAATTGCCCCTAATTTTGCTGGTCGAGTGTCGCCTTTTGGCAGCCAACTGAGTTTTCCCTGGCAAGTCAGAAAACACCGCAAGGTAACTGAGGCCGTTCATTCGGCAGGCGGCAAAATCGCCATGCAAATTTTACATACCGGACGATATGCCTATCACCCTTTTTCGGTTGCGCCTTCCGCTATCAAGTCGCCAATCAGCCCATTTAAACCCAAAGCATTGTCACTCAGAGGGATTGCTAAGACCATAAGAGACTTTGCGAATTGCGCCAAGCTCGCTAAACGCGCGGGATACGACGGGGTGGAGATCATGGGGTCAGAAGGATATTTGATTAACCAGTTTATCGTTGCCAAAACTAACAAACGTACCGATGAATGGGGAGGTGATTTTAGTAATCGAATCAAGCTGGCATTAGAAATCGTTAAAGCCGTTAGAAAAGCCACCGATGAAAATTTTATCATTATATATCGCTTGTCGATGTTAGATCTGGTCGAAAAGGGCAGTAGTTGGGAGGAGGTGGTCGAGTTAGGCAAGCTGATCGAAAAAGCCGGCGCATCGATTATTAATACGGGGATCGGATGGCACGAAGCACGTATCCCGACCATTGTCACTTCTGTTCCCAGAGCCAATTTCACCTGGGTGACCAAAAAACTAAAACCCCATATTAGCATTCCGTTGATTACCACCAACCGGATTAACACTCCAGAGGTCGCTGAATCGGTTTTACAAAACGGCGATGCCGATATGATTTCGATGGCTAGACCTTTCCTTGCCGATCCGGAATTTATGAACAAAGCACAATCGGGTCACGCAGAACAAATAAATACCTGCATTGCGTGTAATCAGGCGTGTCTGGATCATGCATTTAAAAACAAACGGGTCAGTTGTCTGGTAAACCCTCGGGCCTGTGCAGAAACCTTGCTAAATTTCGAACCCAGCAACGAGATAAAAAATATTGCAGTGATTGGCGCTGGCCCGGCGGGGTTATCCTTTGCAGTTTATGCGGCCCAGAGAGGTCACAAGATCACCTTGTTTGACGGGGCAGACAAAATTGGTGGGCAGCTGACTATTGCTAATCAGGTTCCTGGTAAAGAAGAGTTTGATGAGACGCTGCGCTATTTTACCAAAATGCTGGAGTTGTACGATGTTGAAATAAAGTTAAATACCATGGTCGATATAAAGCTGCTATCGGACAAAGGTTTTCAGGAAATGGTAGTAGCGACAGGTATTAGCCCAAGACTTCCTGAAATTGAAGGGATTGAGCACAGCAAAGTACTGTCTTATATCGACGTTTTAAGACTTAAACATCCTGTCGGTGAAAAAGTAGCGATCATCGGTGCGGGTGGCATTGGTTTCGATGTAGCAGCATTTTTAACTCATCCAAAGTCGTTGACTATGCGGCCAGATGACTGGAATAAGGAATGGGCTGTTGATCCTGATTACTCAAATAGAGGCGGTTTAGCGTCTAAAGTCGAGATCGAACCGTCACCACGCCAAGTATATCTGCTGCAAAGAAAAACTAGCAAAATAGGCGGCGGATTAGGCAAAACTTCTGGCTGGACTCACCGTTTAAGCTTAAAACACAAAAAGGTAAAAATGATCAACAATGTGAGTTACGAAAAAATCGATGATCAAGGATTACATATTTCTATTGATGGCAAGAATTCGTGTCTTGAAGTTGATAATGTCATTTTATGTGCGGGCCAGTTATCCAATAATCAGCTCTACCTTGAGCTAAAATCCAAATTCGAAAAGGTGCATTTAATCGGTGGGGCAGATGTCGCACTAGAGCTTGACGCAAAGCGTGCCATCAAGCAAGGAGCAGAACTCGCTTCTATAATTTGACATTGACTTTGCACTTATTATTGATCAATAAAACAACATGTTAGAAGATAAACTTAATCAAACTTCTACAAGCAATTTATTTGCCATGCCAAGCAGAATAATGGGACTAATGTGAAAATAGTATAAAAATTATGAGCTTAAAAACAATTGTTATTTGTGGACTAATTCGAGGTTAAAATTCCAATAACTGCTATATTTATATTAGTTTTATTAAAAATGAATGCCGACAATCCGCGGTATTCAGCAGTTGTGGAGTGTATTGATGTTGTTGCACAAAGGGTTTATAGGAAAAATCGAATTTGATGATCGTCGTTTATTGCTCACTGGCGAGGTGCTTAATGCGCTGGATTTGTTAGAGTTTGACGGCAAAACCGCAGAAGAAATTAAACAAAATTTCATCAAATGCATAGAGGACTATTGTGAAATGCATCAAGAACGCAATTCTCAGGAATCGATTCCTTTTATTGGAAACTACAATATTAGCCTTTCTGCAGACCAGCAAAATCAAGTGATGAAAGCCGCAAAGCGAGAAGGTTCCAGCATGGAAACCTGGTTGAATCGGCGAATTAATGACCATCTTGGTGATTTTTTTAAGGACGATATAGCGTAATTATTCAGCTCACCACTAAGACTCGTTATTTC
>CAZOBX010000047.1:0-28831 GCA_964578045.1 uncultured Kangiella sp.
CGATAGTTTTACGTAAACTCGATAATGAAGGTCTTTGGTGTGAACTAAAAGCACCAGGGAGGCTTTCATTAGGAAAGACTGTGCCAGTTAAATCAATGGCGGCGACATTATCGCTCACAGAAAATGAAATCGTTACAGATACGCATTCTCCTCAAGTAGTTTCGGTCGGCTTGCCCTTTTTAGTCGTGCAACTTCGAGATCGATCTGCGTTAGAGCGGGCTAAAATTAATATTCATAGGCTAGAAGAGCTAGCTGAGCAGGGTGTGACTCCAGATGTTCATATCTATATAAAAAGTAATGACGAGTTTGATATTCGGGCACGTATGTTCGCACCTCTTGACGGCGTACCCGAAGATCCTGCCACTGGAAGCGCCAATTGCGCTTTAGCAGCGTTACTAGCACACTACGATAACACCACATCTAATGTCTTGGAATGCGAATTTCTCAAGGTCTCGAAATGGGTCGCCCAAGCATCCTGAACGCGCGAATTGAAAAAAAAGAAGGAAAAGAAACGTTTGTTTTTATCGGTGGAAGTAGTGTCATGGTCAGCAAAGGAACACTATATTGTGACTAGTCAAGTTCCTAACAATACACGCCAGATTGAGAACGATAAGCTACGGCCTAAAAAACAGGTCTACACTTATCGTTGCAACTGCGCTAGGCATTAGATAGCCCTAAGGAATTCAATTGCAAAGTCAACCGAACAAATTCTGGAGTACATGGCTACTTATAGTAATTGTAGGTGTTGCTATTTTTAGCTTATCCCTAATTATTCTTCCTGGTTTCACTCACGATTTGTTTAACTGGATAGCTTATTCTGAAGATAACAAAAATCCAATTGTTGATTCTGAATCTCTTAAATATTTGAGTTTCGTTTACGGAATTCTTGGTGCTATAATGTTGGGTTGGAGCGCTGTATTTTTTTACATTGTTAGCATACCATTTATTGCTGGAGAACGGTGGTCGTGGTTTGCACTGGCGGTTCCAATAACAATATGGTTTGTTTTCGATTCTACACATTCCATAATTTCTGGTTTTTGGCCTAATGCAATGTTTAATATCGGCTTTTATGCCGTGTTTGCAATTCCATTGATAGCAACTTACAGATGTTTCGATGGGCAATCTAACCAGTGAATGTTATGGACGTTTATTTCTTCTCGACTTCGTCGCTACAAAACAAACGCCACGAACTAAGGGGTTATAAAGCAATACGGAGTTCACGTGGTGATTGAAAAAGTTGGAAATACGGAAATCAAGCCAAAACATAAAGCATCATGTCATTGTGGTTCTGTAGTACTTGAGTTAGATTTACCTAACGGCATCCTTGAACCGCGCCGTTGTGATTGTTCAATTTGCCGTCGCAAAGGAGCAATTGTAGCCTCAGTTCCTTTATCCGGACTTAAGATAATAAAAGGACATGACGTTTTAAAGCTGTACCAATTTAACACCAAAACGGCAAAGCACTATTTCTGTTCAAACTGTGGTATTTACACGCATCATCAGAGGCGTTCAAATCCAGAAGAGTATGGTTTTAATGTAGGTTGTCTTGACGGTGTAAACCCGTTTGATTTAGGAGTTGTAACCACAGATGATGGTGTGAATCATCCAGCCGATAGAAATGCTTAATAATAAGCGACTAAAGACAGAATTAAAACAATGAATACAAATAAAAGCTGTGTTTTAATCTGCTCAGTCGAGCGTTAAGCGAACGAGGGGGAGTATATGTTAAACAGAGTCATTTTTATATTATTCACACTGCTAATTTCGGTTTTTGCGAATGCAAAAGACACGGATATCTCTCCGCTTTTCATCGTACACTTTGAGACAGGGCCGAATTGGAACAAGTCTTTACAACCGGAGGAACAAGTGCAATTCCGAGAGCATTCCATAAACTTGAATCGACTTAGAAGGGAGAAAGTTATTGTTTTCGGTGCTAGATATGGTGACCTCGGTGTTATTATTATCAAAGCGGAGTCATTAAATGTAGCGAAATCGATAATTGAAGTAGATCCGGGCATACAATCAGGAATTTTCAATTTCAGAATAAAACCACTGAACGTGTTTTACCCATGGGAAATGTAATCATGTGTGAAAATCGCCAAACAAGGTGCTCGAGTTAAAAGCGAAAAGCATCGCGGCGTTTCGCAGTATTTTCGTGGCCAGCGCAGCTCAGCACAAACATTATATATCTATCAAACATTGAGGTTGCTACATGAAAGAAATTACACGTATTAATCATGTCGGCTTAAGAGTCTGCGATTTAGATATTACTCGTACGTTTTACGAAAAATTGGGATTCATCTTTATCATCGGTCCAGTTGGGCCAGAGCCCGTAGCAATAATGGAGCATCCTTCTGGTGTAAATATTAACTTCATACTTAATGCTTCGAATGAAGAAAAAATAAATATGCTAATGGACATCCCTGCAAAGCATACCGGTTATACTCATATAGCATTAGAAGTAACAGACATAAATTCAGTACAAGCAACTTTAGAAGAGTTACACATAACAATTACAGAAGGCCCTATTGTACTTCCTGATGGTGCAATGTTTATATTTATAAGAGATCCTGATGACAATGTTATTGAATTTCATCAACCAGTTTTGTCTTAGCCGATATATAACAAGGGGGTGAAAGGGATGCATCACCTGCCACATTTTTTGTTCCAGAAACCACGCCAATTGAGTGGCGCCCATTATTCGAACGTAAACTTTCAGAATTCCATGAACGATATAAAAAGAAAACGAACTGAAAAATTAGCTGATGAAGGGTAAACGTCTGGAGGACGTTTACATTATTCTGTAGAATCACCGTCTTTTGGGAAGAGCATTCATGAAAAAACTAACCCGGCATTTTTCAATTCTTTCTATGCCAGAAATCAAGAATACTACAATATACCGATTTTCAATGAGGGTCTAATTGGCAACTTACATTGAGCTACGATTAGTAATCGTTGCAATTAATATCAAATACTTTGAAGCCCTGATTTATATTGAGTTATCGATAAATAGGTAAGGTCAGTCTTATATGTCAAAACGCGCTAAATGGGATCAGTTTCGCATGCCAATTAACCACTCAACAATGACAAAACTATTAGGAAAGCTCAAATTTCAGTTTTTTGATACAGGCTTTGTGCGCTTGCTTGTATTCAAATTGAAAGTCGGTCTGGCCATTATTTTAATATTATTCTTCAGTGGCCCGATCCAGGCAGGTGAACTGGGTAAGCCGCTGATAACCCATTACCAACCCTATCAATACGGCGGTGAAGAACAAAACTGGTCTATGCTTTTAGGCCCCACAGGGAATCTTTATGTGGGCAATGGCGAAGGCATACTTGAGTATGATGGTGAACAATGGGAGTTGATCAAAACGACTTACAATGGCCCATCACGCAGCTTGAGTATGGATGCCCGTGGGCGTATTTATACTGGTGGCAATAACAGTTTTGGTTATTTGGAAAAAAACCAATACGGCCAAATGCAATTCGTTGATTTGAGCGTTGAACTTGCTGGCGAAGCGAAGATATTTAATGAGATTCAATCTGTTCTGGTTGTCGGTGAACAGGTGTACTTTGTTGCCAACAAATGGTTGTTTCGCTACAACAAAGACAAGAGCATTAGCCGCTGGGAATATCAAAACGGTAGATATTTTACCAAAATATTTTTATTTGAGGATCAGGTTTATTTTACCGCGCAAAAAGCCATGATGACCTTAAACGATAAAGATGAACTGGTTGTGGCGAGAGAGTTTGTCGATCGGAATGGAGCGCACTTAATGGTTGTGGATACGGTTCACAATCAAAATCGAGAACTTATCTTCACCATGAATGGCGTCTATTATAAAGACGGTGATTTTCCCTACTGGGATACCGTTGCTGGTCGGGCACTTAAAAAAACATGGATCTATCATGCCGCCAGGTACAATGAAAACCTCATCGCTGTTACGACGGTGAGGCAGGGGCTTTTCCTGCTTACCAATGATGGTTCAAGTATTATTAATATTAGTAAAACTGAAGGTTTATCCTCTGAAATCACCTTGGGCTTTACTCCCGATAACCAGGATGGGCTGTGGTTGGGGCTATACTCAGGCTTAAGCCGTATCCAATCACCCGCCACAGCGCGCTTTATTGAAGGTAACAGTGCCCTGAAAAGAATTAATACACTGATCAAACATCAACAAATTTTGCTAGCAACTTCTCTCAGTGATCTAGCCCTGTTAAACCCGGAAATCGCTTCTGCAGATAGCCAGTTCATTCATACCGATATTACCCGAGACAGTCTGTCAAGCGTGATAGAAACCGGCGTTAACAGTATTTTAGTGGGCGGTGGTTTTGGGATAGACTCTATCAAGCTGAATATTTTACAACCCAGTAAAAGTAGTTTGACCCATATCGCGGACTTTAAGGCCTTTGTTATCGAATTTATTAAATCTCCCTGGAATGAAGAGGAATATTTTGTTCGTCTGCAAAATGGAGTGGGTCGAGTTAGGTACCGAAATAAGCAGTGGCACTATGAGAGAATTGAACAGATAAAACAGGAGATAAGCTCATTTGCTTTTGATGCTCAAGGTTTGTGGCTTACTTCAAGACTAGGCGATATATTTCTTATCAAAAAGTTCGATCATGTCGATGCTCTTAATATCATTGAGTATGATTTTTATCGGCAGCTGAAAAATGCTCAGTTAAAATTAGTGTCTACCAGCGAGGGGATTTTGCTGTTACTGAATAATCAATTTTTGCGTTTTAATGTAGCACAACAAACGTTTAACAGGGTATTTGAACATTCTATGGATATTCAGCTCTTCCAGGAAGATCGGCAAGGACGCTATTGGCTCGCAGGGAAAAGAGATATTGGTGTGGTAAATAAATATTTAGAATCTGGAGTGGATTTCACTTTGTCAAAAATTATTGGTCCAGGGCTCACCCTGGATCTTTTGTTTGACGAGGACATTAGCTACATTGTGCGCCAGGATAAAATAATAACAGTGACCCAACCCTTATCAAAGATGGATTTGGCCAGGCCAAGTTTAAAAAGCATTCGCTCTAGGTCAAGACCACTAGCCTATTTAAACACAGATGAGCTCAGCGAACACGAGTTACAAATAACGGTCAGTTTGCCTGATTTTTCTGCCAGTGGTCGTAAACAATACCGCTTTCGTTTAGATGATGAGGGCTGGACCTCATGGTCGCCCAGTAACTCAATCTATTATAATAAAATCCTCGGTGGACAATACCAATTACATATCCAGGCTCAAAACGGTGTGGGTGAAGTGTCGAGTGCGCAGTATCCGCTGTCGATTGCCTTATATTGGTATCAGACACTGTGGTTTAAATTGGTACTATTATTAGCCGTTATTTTATTGGTTAATGCGATCATAAAATTTAGTACTTATCGGTTAAATAAACGTAACCGACAACTGGAAGAATTGGTGAGTCAGAGAACTCAGGTCATATCTGAGCAGGCCACTGAACTGCGCCGAGTCAATCAAGTTCGTGGGACATTTTTCACCAATATTTCACACGAATTACGTACCCCCTTAACGCTTATTATCTCACCTCTTGAGGAAATAATAGAGGGGCGATATGGCCCCCTGGCTGGTTCTTATAGTAGGGAATTAAGCTTGATATTAAAGAGTGCCAAAAGCATGCAGGGCTTGCTGAATCAAGTGCTTGATCTTAATCGAATGGAAAACTGTGCGCTGTCTTTGTCACTAGAGTCGCTTGATTTGGTCGATGAGATCAAACGGCACGCTGAACCTTTCGCCCTATTGGCTAAGAAACAGAATATTACTTTCGTACAAAAATATTTTGAGCACTCATTGAGAGTAAAAGTTGATCCTAAAGGGTTAAAAAGTATTATTGACAATTTATTGAGTAATGCTTTCAAATTCACCGCTGAGGGAGGAATGGTCGAATTCTCTCTCAGTGTTGAGCAAGACGTTATCATAATAAAGGTTAGTGATACTGGTTGTGGCATTGAGGAGAATGAATTAGCTCATATATTTGAGCAGTATTACCAGGCCGATTCAAGTAACTATGGTTTGTACTCTGGAACAGGCATTGGTCTCGCCATGGTACGAGAGTATATCAAATTGCATGGTGGGGATGTTCAGGTGAGTAGTACATTGGGTAAGGGCTCTTGCTTTTCTGCAAAAATCCCCTTAATTGAAGACAAGGAAATAGGCCTGCTGCAAAATAAAAACTCAGGTAATATGCAAAAGGCAGTCAAATTTGAGTGCACTCAAACTCTCCCACAAATCGAGTCAGAAAGTGAAAGAATAGAAGATGAAGATCGCACAACTGTATTGGTGGTAGAAGATAATGAAGAATTAAGACAATTTTTAATTCAACATTTGGCTCAAACTTATCGTGTTCTTCAGGCAGAAAATGGACGTCAGGGTTTTGATATTGCCTTGCAGTATCTGCCAGATATGATTATTTCCGATATTATGATGCCGGTGATGAATGGACATCAATTGTGTGCTGAAATTAAATCGCGCAAGGAAACTCTGTGTATTCCTTTGTTGTTGTTGACGGCCAAAGCCAGTGATAAAGATCTTGTTCTGGGGCTGGATGAAGGGGCTGATGACTATTTACGTAAACCTTTTTCAATGCCTGAATTACTTGCCAGAACAAATCGGTTGATCGAATCGCGACGATTGCTCAAGATTTATTATAACAATTTTGACAGTCGATGCCATTTAGTCACTCACAATATTGCAGATTTTGCCGCAAAAAATACCGAAAATAAAATCGATATAGATCCCGCATCAGACCTTATTGAGCAAATCAGAGTTGTAGTATTATCTCAAATAGACAAAGGACTTACGGTAACTACATTGGCAAGCGCAGTGTCGATGGACCGCACGACACTTTTTAGAAAGTTAAAAACGGCGACAGGCAAAACACCAACAGAAATCATACGCGAGATCCGTCTAGAAGAAGCGGCAAAAATGCTCAAAAGGGGAGAGGGGAGTGTTTCAGAGATTGCCTATGGCCTGGGGTATAATAATTTGGGATATTTCACCAAAATATTTAAAAGTCAATTTGATCTATTACCTTCGGAATTTAAATCGAAAAACAGGCAATCTGTGGATTTTGTTTGAGAATAGTAAGCCCTGGGATCGATTCTTAGGGCCTTAAGTTTTTAGCATTACTGGCTAGGTTTTCGTTCATTCTGTCCTTCATACACTCAACAACTCCCCCCAAAGCTTGCTTCATATCTGCGTAATAGTAAACACCAAAATGAGATATTAGTACACATTGTAACCTTAATGTTAGTGTGCCTTTTACCCATGTTGCAATCTTTAGTCCTCATGTTGCAATGTGCCTTGTCATTATTGACGGTAGATTTTCCTGGTTCTACTCTATGGTTTAAATTTTACAACAATCAGAATCTCAAATAGGTGAAATTTATGACAAGTGAACCTCGAATATAGAGAGACTTTTGGCACATAACCAATATTTAACTGAGTCTAATGAATCAACATTTACTACGGATAACAAAAACCAAAAGGAATAGGCAGCATGACTTATGAGGAATTAAAAAATAGTTTGAGGGACATAAATGTCAGTCCGCCGGATATTTATCGAGCAAGCCTTTATTTCAACAAAATCCAGGAAGTCAGGACGTTTTTGTTTGAGGAATTAGCTGACGACCCTGGTATTGGCGGCGTCAATTACGCACATTTTAAAGCAGCCCTTCAAGACCCAACATTAATCGACTCTTTTTGTGAAGTCATTGATGATTTTGTAGTCGGAGGGGTGAACGCCAAATTGACCGCAGACAGGGGTAATTATGGAACATATCCAGACTTTTGGGATCGATTTATATTTGATGATAACCAGGCAACTTATGATGCCAATGTAGACCAGTTTTATACTGACTATCAGGCGACACATCGGGCTTTAATTAATCTAACCGCCAACTTTAAGAATGGTATTTTAAAAGTCTGCCAACGTGTTCAAAATAATTGGGATGATATCAATCTGACTTTTACAGATGCTAACCACAGTTTATCCAGGTTAATCAGAATTGAGTCTACAGGCAGTGATTTTCACAAGGGCGGTGTCCAGGTATTAATTTTAACCTTCGCTTTAGATTACATTATTCCCCTTACCCTTAATTCCTTTAAAATAAATCCTTTTAGCAACAGGCTCAAGATTGTATACAAACCCACTGATATAGAAGTGGATTGTCTAATTGCAGGAAATAGCGCTGCCGTTAATAGAATCCATAAAGAATTTCAGGTAAAAAGCCTGTTTGAGATTATTAATGAATTGATAGGATGTAAAAAATCTGACAATGAGCGTTTAAATGAGCGTTTAAAAGAATTGCCGACTTATAATATATTACCATATAACTATGGCTCTTCACTTGTTCGTGCGCCTGGGGGGGAGTTACCAATTAGAGAGTCTTATGGTTATATTCAATTTTTAAAACATGAGCACGCACCACGCGACAGTTTCTATGGCTATCGCTTTGGCTGTGGTTATGGCGCCAGTGATTTTAAAATATTTCCCGATCAAGATGCGGAGAAAATCGTCAAAAATATGTATCAGCAAATAGGGGAATTATTAGCGCTAGCCTCGTCTTTTTCCATGATTGACTTACATTTAGAAAATGTAATCGTATCCGGCTATCAACCCTATTTAATTGACATGGAGATATGTTTAACCAGGCCCATCTCTGCACTAGATCAAACTGGACTTTTCGGAAGTCATGGGGGTATTACACATTCTGAGAGACGCAGTCGATACGGCGGCGGTTATGTAATTACAGGGCAAAATGGTGACAAGTTGTTAGTGCCAAGAGGGATCAGTACTCCTAAACAAAATAAATTGTGGACAACCTTACCAAATCGAGAAGTTAATCCCGCGGCACCTGCACCATGTCATGCAATGTTAAATGGCTTAGAAGATGGTTTTGAACTATTATTCGAGGTTGTAAGTACTTCAATGGACTTATTTGAAGCATGGTTTAGGCGGCTAAAAAAAGTAGTTGTACGTGTCTTGCCTTATAACACGCAATTTCTCGAAACTTCACTCCGAAATATTTATAATGAATTTAATGCCAATATGCCAAATTATTATCAGACGGCTTATTTAGTAGATTATACCACTGAATATTATAATTATAAGGGAAGATTGGATGCTATTAAAGATGATCCGGAAGGATATAAAATATCAATACCGGAGCCTAAGTTTTTAGCGCTGCACGGTGATTACATCAACCAGGATTATCAAAACTGTGATATACCTTCTTTTTATCATCGTATTGGAAGCCGCAACATTATGAACTCGGCGGGAACAAAAATTTTACTACCTGAGTTTGTTGATACTAATGATCAGAACGAACCGCCATCCCTTGTTAGACATGGTTTCAACATACGCAGAAAAACATATTATGCTACGGAACCCACCCGATATACTGTAAAGAAACACCAGGTTAATATTTTGAAAACTCAAGAATCTGCGAGGGTAAGAGAAAGCGCATTACGTCCAAGCCTATTAACAGGGTTGGGATTGGCTGAGGTGCCAGAAGTTTCAGATGTTATTCACTAAATATAGGAGTTTTCAATGGATATGATTGTGGCAGATCCGGATGCTGATAGTACAATTGTCCAGATTATCGATAAAATAAAAGCTCTTCCCATTCAGGCTGGCGGCTCTCTGACATTAACCCCTGATGCATTTGATATGCCGATTATAGAAGGCCTGTTTAGCTGCGTCTTGAAAAGTACATCATTAAAAATTAAAGGTGCAATAATAAAACCAACAACAACTCCTCTCGGCATTGTTGTTGAAGGAACCGCAGATCTGATTGGATACACACAGCTGACACTCACACTTACTTTTGTTATCCAGGATGATCAGGTAGTGATCTCGGTAGCCGGAAAATTCCCTTCGTCAAAAAGTTTTTCTCCACCCTTGTTAACCTGGATATCCTTGACCGGATTAGGTCTAAATGCAAGTTATTATAGCCAAACAGGTTTGGTTCAATTTTCTGTTCATGGTTCACTGACATCTGACGGTGGCTTAAGCCTTCCGTTTAAACTAAGTCAGTCGCCGCCCAGTAGTTGGCAATTAGAATACGCTGATGATGATGACGGTGCTTCTGTCACGGGCAGACAATTAGTTTCTTTGCTGGGAGGAGAAGCGTTAACGTCATTTTTTCCTCAAGTATTAATCGATGTATTGGATGGTTTTAAGATTACCGGATTAAGTGCTGTTTTTGATGCAAAAGCAAAAATAATCTCTTATTTTTCTGTGGCAATCAAGGTCACTAATGGCTGGGACATTGCCCCTAAAGTGGGCTTGTTGCCTGGACTGGAACTGGCATTAACCCTGGTTGATCCAACAGATAGCGTCAATAAAGAGACTATTGGTCAGTTGACTGGAACATTTGAATTAGGTGGTCAAAGATTGCCGCTGTTTGTTCAAGGCTCAGTAGGAAACGACGTGGTATGGCTGGCAGGATTACAGCCGAATCATAGTGTTACATTACCCAAATTTTTTGATTTATTAGGGCTTGCAGGAGGGCCAGACTTCTGTGCCTCTTTGCCTTCTGCTTTTAGTGATATTCCTGCAATCACCATTAACAAATTTATGATTGGATTTAATCCTGCAAATAAAACAATCAATGAAGTCAATTTTTCTATTCAAACCACATCGACCTGGTCCATCATCAGTAACTATTTTGAAGTGAAAAATATTTTTGTTTCATTTGATATTAGCAATATTGCTTCTGCTGAAAAAACCGTTATAAAGGGAAGCGTGCGCTGCATATTTGCAGTTGCCGGCATACCGCTGCAATGTTCAATCCAAAAACAAGCTGCCGACACTGGATGGGTGATGACGGTATCTCTACCACCTGACGAAACTATTGACTTAGTACAAGTGGCTGCCAGATTATTTGAAAACAAAATTCAGTTACCGTCTGTGCAACCACCTACTATGAATTTTTCGCAGTTACACATAAACATTGATACGGAATCTGGATTATTTAATTTTAATGCCAGGTCAACTGATCAATGGAAAATTATGGGTGTCAATGGTTTCTACATTGAAAACTTTGCATTACAATTTACACGTGACCCATCCAAACCTAATTCCCCAATTTCAGGCACCGTAGGCGGAACGCTAAAAATCGGAAAGCTAGATCTCTCACTGTCGGCTTCGTTAAATAACACGCCAAATGGCGGGTGGTTTTTTGAAGGTAGTACTCCTGATGATCAGCCAATCGCCATAGGTGAGCTGATTGATTTTATGGCTAAGACATTTGGCGCTCGTAACCTACCTCAATCGATCAAAGGTTTAAACTTGCAAGCATTGAGTGTGTCGTTTAATACCGCAAACAAAGATTTTACTTTTGCTTTGAAAGGACTCATTACAGTAGCCAATAAGAATGTCGAGATTGAAGTTTCTATAACCCTGTTGCGTCAAGATGATGGTAGTTTTAACACATCTCTCGGTGGTACAGTGGATATTGGTGACAATACCCGGTTTGTCCTGGATTTTACGTCAAGATCCAAAGGTAATAGCATAACAGCAAGCTGGCAACAAACAGAGGATGAGTTAGGTCTTAATCAAATCATTGCTGGCCTTAGCTTGCCGGTGCCCGAGGTACCTCATGAGCTGGATCTGGCTCTTGCCAGAGTCGCCTTTACTGCTGACTTAACAAAAAATAGATTTGTCCTTAGCGCCGATTCACGAAATTACGGTAAGGTGGCGCTTGTAAGTGTACCCGCTACTACAAGATCAGAATCAATCAGCGCCTTTGTTATTGCTATTCCTGCACGAGTGAGTTTGTCTGATTTACCCATTGCAGGTGAACATTTAAAAGGTGTTGGCGATGTTGGTCTGTCGCAGATCGCCGCAGTAGCTCTATCAGCAGAACAAAACGAAAATCAACTCACCAAATTGAATGAGCTTTTACCTACAGAAAACCGTCTGTTTCCTTCTGACAGCCTGCCTGCGGGCTTATCATTTCACGTTCCATTTCACTTTGCTGGAAGTGTATACCCCTTGGTACTGCCATTGAATTCACGGTCTTCTGGCAAATCTATGTTGTTGCTCAATAGCGATAACGAGCAAAAGCTTGCCGCTCAGACGAATACTGACGAAATTGAAATATCTTCGGATCTTTCGACATACTCAGGTGAAGCGCGTAACGGTGAAGTACACTGGATTAACTTACAGAAGCATCTGGGTCCCGTCGCTTTTCGGCGTATTGGCGTTAGTTATCAAGAAGGTTTACTGGCATTGCACCTAGACGCCTCCATTGCTTTGGGTCCGGTACTCATTGATCTGGCAGGGCTATCGGTGCAATCCCCAGTGAACAATTTTACGCCTTCCTTTTCACTCGACGGAATGGAACTTGCGTTTTCCCAACCGCCATTAGGGATTTCTGGCGCTTTCTTACGAGTACCGACGGATCAGACTGATGCCGATTACGAGTATTCAGGCAGTGCTGTGGTGTCTGCCTCAACATTTACCTTGAGTGCTTTAGGGTCCTATGCACAGATACAGGGTCAGTCTTCGATGTTTGTATTTGTATTTTATAACCGACCCATCGGAGGACCACCTTGCTTTTTTGTCAATGGCCTGTGCGGCGGTTTTGGTTTTAACCGGGATCTGCGTATCCCTTCAATCGAACAGGTTCAGGACTTTCCTCTTCTCAAAGCACTGGAGCATCCTGATGTCATTGGGGGGGCTAATGCGTCGCCCTTACAAGTACTGCAGAAGCTTACAGAACCAGGGGACGATGGCAACGGGCCGTGGATCAGCGTGAAACCAGGGGCTTATTGGATTGCAGCGGGCTTGACTTTTTCCACCTTTGAACAGGTTTTTACTAAAGCCATTCTAAAAGCTGACTTGGGTGGAGAATTAGTGATCTCATTACTGGGTCATTCCACCATGACCCTGCCGAGGCAGAGTCCACGAAAATTTGCTCATGTGGAAATGCTGCTAAAAGCAGAACTTAGGCCAGAAAAAGGCTTTTTTGGTATGACCGCTATGCTTGGGCCAGGATCTTATGTCATTGATCCTGCGTGCAAACTGCGTGGTAGTTTCGCTTTCTTTTTGTGGTTCGATGGTCAACACTCCGGTCAATTTGTGTTAACGCTAGGAGGCTATCATCCTGCCTTTGTGGTCCCAGCCCATTTTCCAAAGGTAAAACGACTAGGTTTTGATTGGGCCGTTAATCGCAATGTCACAATTTGTGGTGAAGCCTATTTTGCTCTAACGCCCAGCTGTGTAATGGGTGGTGGGCGGTTGGAAGTTTTGTATCATAGTGGCCGTTTAAAAGCATGGTTTAGAGCCTACGCTGATTTTCTGATCCGTTGGGAACCATTCTTCTATGAAGCTACTATCGGTGTAACTGTAGGTGCGTCCTACCGTCTCAACCTCCTTGTTACCAACAAAACCTTCAGCATTGAACTCGGCGCTCGTTTGAAATTGTGGGGGCCACCCACTGCCGGTGAGGTTTATGTAAAGTGGAGCGTTATTTCGTTCACTGTCAAATTTGGTTCGTCTCGTCGAGCCTCTTCCAAACCGTTGAGCTGGCAAAAATTTCAGGAAATGCTGCCCAAAAATAATCAGCAACAATTGGTTGGTGTCACAATTGATTACGGATTACAGCAAATTCACAAACAAGAAACCAGTGAGTTGTGGTTAGTGCGTCCCGATGAATTGGTGCTTAGCACAGAATCGGCTTTACCCGCTAGCACCCTTTATATTCAAACTAGCAGCAACACCCAGCTCGCTGCTCAACAACAACATCAAACCATCCAAGGAGACGATAGTAAACTCGATATCAGACCAATGGAAATCGAAGGTTTAAATTCCACACACAAAGTGGTGATGTATCACCATGGCCACGGCGATACGCCCATTGATCTTCAGCAGGCCGGTTGGCTTATTACACCCCGACGGCGTCACGTACCTGAAGCCTTGTGGGGTAAGAAACTCGGTGGCCGACGCCCGACACCAGGAGCAAAAACCTTACCAGACAGAGCGATTGGATTACAACTTGTAGCTCCCCGGGCCAAGTTGGGTCTTTCAGCAGGTGACATAGATACCACTCGTAATCTTGCCTATCAAAGAATCTTGCAAGCACGACTACCAATTAACAAGGATGCAGTGCGAGATTGTCAATCCAAGGGACGGATAGAACCACAGGCCGTGTCATTGATCAAAACAACTATCGCTAAGGCAGATATTGCAAAACAGCGACTCTTAATTCAACAACAACTACAGGGTTTAGGTACATCACCTGTCAGCAATGAGTCTATGACCCAGTATAAAGCGGTGGCAGGGGAACTCTTCACTAGCACGCCAATGATCCAAGATAAAACAGGAAGAAGATAACAGATGTTAAGCAGAGATAATAAGAGAGACCAATTACGCGACCAGCCATCATTGGCTTTTAATCATATTGCCTTTCATACTCATAGTTTGCCAACCTTAAAAGCAGGCAAATACAGCATTGAAGTGCACCACCAGATGGATTGGGACGAACAAGCCATTGAGCCAGCACAACAGTCTTTTTATGTTCACGGGCCACGCTTTAGTTTACCCGCCGAAGATATCCACAGTATTTTTCCACCAAATCATAGTAAGGGGCTGTTTGCACGCAATTTACCCCATATAACGTTCAATAAACGTATTTTACCTTGGGAAAGAAGCCTGATCAATAAAGAGCCCGCTGTGCCATGGCTAGCATTGTTAATGTTCACCGAGTCTGAACTTCACCGCGAAGAGGATACTCCACTTAACGGGATCACTATCAACCCGGTAGAAAAGCTCTATCAGAATGATCCCGAAGTATTGAATCCACCTGAATTAGCCTGCAGAGCAATTCAAGACCGTGAAGGCGAAAAGGCGCAATGTCAGACCATCGAAATATCACCAGAATTGTTTAAATGCATCTTTCCCCGGCAAAAGGAACTTCCATTCTTGAGCCATTGTAGACAAGTAAATACTGAAGACAAAGAGGTGCAAGACTCGCTTGACGATGGTTGGTATTCTGTAGTGATGGCCAATCGTTTTCCCAT
Organism: uncultured Kangiella sp.; assembly: GCA_964578045.1. Taxonomy (GTDB): domain Bacteria; phylum Pseudomonadota; class Gammaproteobacteria; order Enterobacterales; family Kangiellaceae. The sequence goes on from CAZOBX010000047.1 coordinate 15,057, forward strand.
TAGCGACGGATCCAGCAGCAACATAGTACATCTTATATCGCTGGAAGGTTGGCAGAGCTGTCTGACCGAAAATGGGATCCCTGCGGATTTATTGACCGGCCGAAAGCGATTGCGTCTGGTGTCTCTGGCCAATTGGCAGTTTGATGCACTTCCGCCTAGAGGACGGGGAGAAACCTTTGCCGAGCTTGCCAGTCATTTGGCCAGACCCGATACATTGCCCAACGATCTATTATTACGCTTTCCTCTTGTTGGTGATGATGATGATTCAATTCCTCAAAAGAGACTCCGTGCAGGTTATGTTCCTCTAACTTACCATACTGCACCTGGGGTACATACTTTTGCCTGGTATCGTGGTCCTCTCACTCCAGTTCCAACCGAGACGCTTAGTAAACAACGACCATACAGAAATGTTTCTGACGCGATGATCTACAGTGATAGCACGGGATTGTTTGATTTATCTTTAGCCACGGCTTGGCAATTGGGGCGTTCTCTGGCTCTGGCCGATAACGACTTTGCAATACAAATACTTAACTTCCGTCGCAAGGGTCACCATATCATCGATTCCCTAATGGCAAGAATAACAAGCCTGGGTCTGGATGCTGGGGGAAACCTCGCCGACATTGCCGGTAAAGATGTGTTTACTGAGGCTATCAGTCATTTATTTAGCGCCGGCTTAGTTGATAAAATCAGTCAGAGCGCAAGTGACGCAGGGCTGCAGAGCACCACTCCACGAGATAGTCGCAGTTCAACCAGTTTTAATGATATTCAACAGATGACTGCATTTTTTCAGCAGGAAAATGTGAAAGTGCTGTTGGAAGAATCTCTCGCTGAAGAACTGGAAAGTATCGGACAGTGGTGTGCAAAACGAGAACTCTTGTACCACGTGCCTTTTCATCATTTAGTGCCCGATCCACAAATGTTACCGCCGGAGAGCTTGCGATTTTTCTACTTAGATAGAAATTATCTTGATGCGCTTCGGGACGGTGTCATTAGTATCGGTGTTCAATCAAGCCGGGATACGGTGTACAACCTCGTTTTGCGAAGTGCCATCGATCGGGCTACCGAACAGGCCACAAAATCTATGCGGGACAAACTTCGTGGCATAACCAGTGTTGCTGCGGCACATGTGGCCGATCATGAGCCGATGACGGGTGTTCTGCTGCGTACCTCTCTGGTTTCTGGCTGGCCTGGCCTGTCCGTGCGTGGCAAAATGAGTGAAGGGGATGCGGAAAGTAATCTGTTAAAAATCTTGCGCATGGAACGACTTGGCGACGATGTTTTGTTATGTATATTCGAAGGTACGCCTCAAATTGTCACTATCAGCGAACCACAGGAAGGCCTTAATTTTGGCGTTACGCCCCGTGGCGAACTTGAAATTCGAGAATTATTAAATCCGGCAGAAATTGGTAAGAATACAACAGAAAAATTAAAAATCTATCAGCCATCGGGCCCTGCCACGGCGTATTTGCGCAATAAAGGTCGTGAGCGTGTTCTGCAGATAATAAAGGATCAGAACAATAGCGAAGCTATGATCCCCAGCTTAGCCGCTAAAACCGGCATAACAGGAAAATTTGACGCGGCTCATTTTGCCATTCAAATGGTTCAACTTCCGCAAAAAATTGAATTTTATCGCAATCTCGAACAAGGAGTGACACTGTGACACAAACACCATTAGTGGTACCCGTCGACGTGCATGCCATGGTGGTACCCCCTAGTTTGAATCAGAGATATCGGCGATGGACGATGACCTATCAAAGCTTTTCGGATTTCCGTAGTCCTGAATCTAAAGCTTTTGATAGGCCTGGCGAAGTTAAATCAGGTGTTTCTGTCATGTGGACGCTTCCACAAGCACTTCGACATGGTCGGGAAAATGAACAGACAGGTGAAATTGAATTCCCGCTGGTTCCCAATCGCTGGATGATCGTGCGCTGGAGCGGACTTTCGACAGAAAGAAAGGCGGCTGCATGGTTAATAGAAAGTGATTATTTTCGCAAAAAAAGATCAGACATGGCGGGGACCTCAGAGTTTATCGACCCAAGACCTTCGGACACGCCCAAACGCATACGCATTGGGCGTAAGCATGTTCTAGCGCAAGGTAGTCAATGGCGAGAACCTGAAGATGCCACCGAAGAACCATTCTTACGCGCACTGGGTCCCGGCAATCTTATGTTTTCAGCTTATCAACCGCATAATGAAAACGTCTTCTCCCTACATGATGATCTAAGTGATCTCACCGAACCGGACGAAGCGTTAAGTTATGTGGTATTTGGCTGGTATTCTAAGCCAAAAAAAGATCCTCTGGCTGATTGGAACCGGCAAGGTGAAGACGCTAAATACTTTGCTGCACTTTTAAATCAACTTGAATGGAAAATAGCGGGGGATAACGCGCCAGAGCCAACTGCACATAGTTTATATCATGGTGCCGTTTACGGAATTACACCGGCTAAACCCCCCGTTTTACCCGTTACAGAGCAAAGTCGAATTCGTATTGCCGTTGGTAATACAGGTATTGATGCTTTGGCGGCCTTAGTGAAGCAAAAAGCAGAGGAAGCAAATGATGAGTTAGTGGATCAAATCGATTTATTACAAGGCTTCCATTACAATATTTTAACCGAGCTTGACCAACCGAATGGTCCAGATCAATTAAAAAAAGAGATCCATGATGCCGCGTTTGGCTCAGAAGCAGGTGGTACTTTCTGGGTGTTAGAAAATAAAGCAGAGCAGGGAACAAAAGTCAGTGCGGAGCAATGCGCCCTTGAACGCCGATGGCTTATTCCCCTCAATGAAACGCAGAAAAAACTAGATCATTCTCGGCGATTATTGAAGTCACTGCAACGACAGCTGTACGAACTATGGTGGAAACGCCAATATTTAGATGAGCAACTCTATGGTGATCCATATCCTAATGGCTCTTCGCCAGAGCAGTACGACAATGCATTGGATCCGACGATAGATGGCAGTACCGCGAATCAAATAGTAATACTGCAAGCTGAAATTGTAGACTTGACCGCTAATGTGCCCACAGCAAGTACAGATCAGTCATTAGAAGAAGCGGCGGCATATTTTTCTGCAGGAAAAGGGATTGATGAAACTCGCATTTTAAAAGCGGTTACTGCCAAGCGTTTCTATCAACCTAATGACCCAGTCGTGCTCGTGGCTGGCGCTAGAAATACAGCCATATTAGAAGACGATGATGACTTGCTCTGCCGTTTTCTACCGCAATGCGTCACTGAAATTGCCCTCACTAATCTACCACTGACATCATTGAAAAGTGACCAACTTCATGCACTTATTCCGCGCCTTGAAATCGGTGGTTTACCTGACGGTATCGATTTATTGATGGTAGAAAGCTTTTTGCTTGATCCCCACAACGCTACGCTGATTTCTACCGGTATCTTTCAACAGAATAATCCCGCCATTATCGAGAAATTAGCGCAATGTATACGACAAACTAAGGTCGTTAAAGGGGTACTCCCAAAATTCCATCAAACAACATCATGGTCTCAACCGTGGTTGCCACTCTATTTGGAATGGGAAGCACACTGGGTGCCGATTTTAATGAATGAAGAAACCAACAAGGAACAGGGGTGGCAATTTGATGGTGATGACTACACCTTGTCATCCTTAAATGCTTCGCCTTATCACCGTGTTATAGGTGGTCGATCGATTCTTAGTAGTGGTTTGAATGATAGTTTTCGTGCCCGTTTAGAAAAATTTGTCGAAGATTTTCCAGAGCACGATGGGTTTCAATCGCTATTGACAAAAATTGATAATTGGGATTTTCTGAGTCAATCATTATCTGGCTTTAACGCACAAATAGTCAAACGTGATGATCGCGCCCAACAAGCACCTGGCAACGTTAGGGTTAATGGCAAGTCAGTTAATATCCTTGATTTAGTCGGTGAGCAAACAGACGGAATTCCCAATTTGAGTGACACCATTCCAGAGCCTGGTAGCAGAGAATCGGATGAGCCCTTTGTACCCATGCGGTGTGGTCAATTTTACTTCCGGCGTTTAGCGTTGGTTGATCGATTTGGGCAGGCAGTGGATTTAGTAACGCAACAGTCCAACAGCACAACGCATGTGCGCAAGGGAACTGGTTTAGAACCAAGTATATCGGTATACCCTAACGAGAATAAACGCTTTGTCCAATTGCCGCCTCGATTTGTACAAGGTGTGCGTCTAAATTTTAATTTTATTAATCCCAGTAATAATTCTCTGGTGACACCTATAAACCCAGCAAATCCACTTTATGGTTGGTTACTACCTAACCATCTGGATCGTTCTTTGTCAGTGTTTGATCCGGCGGGTCAGAGCTTGGGATCACTAGCACAGGGTGTAACGGAAACAGGCGATATTATTGTTCGTTGGTATCCGACACCAAACAGCTGGGCTCTCGATCTGAACGTGTTAGAACGGCGTCATGGCCATTTGGGTAAATTGTTAAATGCCTTAAGCACTCAAGGAATGATCGCCTTTCGGAATTTCATGAAAGCCATTGATGAAACCTTATGGACAATTGATCCACTGGGCAACCGTTCGGACCCATATTTATCGGTACTGCTGGGTAGGCCGTTGGCGTTGGTGCGGGCAAATCTTAATTTCGAGCTCGCTGAAACCGCACTAGCCGATATTGCGTGGCAGGATACCTTTCAACCCAAAGCGTCCCACTATACAAAATTTGATTTTTCCATCCTGTTGGGAAAATTCAATTATCGCCAGGACGGTTTAATGGGCTACTTTCGAGATGATCAAAAAGCGGGTGAGTTTGATGTTTTTCATACGGTTCATCCTCTGCCTCGAGGGTTTGACCAAGCTGACCCTCCCTTTATGCGGTCGATTTCAGCCTCCAATGATCTCAAATTAAAAATCAATGGCGCTGATAACTGTGAGCTGACCATGTTGATCGATCCGCGAGCCTCAGTACATGCACAAACAGGTTTGTTACCTGTCACTTCACTCACTCTGGATAGTGAATTTGTGGGTAAAGCACTGGATGCCATGTATGTACACTTTAAGGTCGGCCCTCTGCTAGCACCAGGATTAATAAATACCACTGACGACGATATTCACAACCAAGCGATACGAGTGCCTTTTGCGCCGCGCAATGGTCAATGGTCTTGGTGGGAAGCGCGGCAGGGAGAATGGAAGTCTAAGGCAATACAACACTTGGGTCAGGAAGCCCTATTTTCCGATCAAACGCTGACTCTACGAGAGGGATATTTTCTACTTGAAAATATGGATCATGAAAGTGAATCATGACGAAACAGTTGTTTTAATTTAACTCAAATCAATCAAAGTGTATGGGAGCTATAAAATGAACTCGAAGGAAAATGTCAAAACCGAGGTTACTACCACAAAAGCTAGTTTACCGGTCCTAAGTTATCACCTCAGCTATGATCCGCACCCGGTGCAGATCTCTCTTGAAAATCAGACTGCCAGCCTGCAGGCTTTAACCATTGTTGTGTCAAACCCCACAATAAATATGGTTACCGCCAAAAAGGTGGAGTTCAGGTTGCGTTTTCACCCTGATGACGCCCGTGCTTTGGCCAGCGAAAAAGATAGTATCAATACTCAAGCCCCAGCGGAGTGGAATCCAGTGGTTGGGGTTGAAAGAGACGGTTCAGCAGATAACCCCAAGCCTGATTGGGTGGTTTTCACTTTTCGACCTCAAGATGATGAGCTAGACATAGCGCCTGAAGGTTTTGTTTTCAAGATATATAACATCCCGGTTAATTTGACAGTAGGTAACGCTGACTTTCAAATTCGTGAAGAGACAATCGAAGAAGGTCGAAGGTTAAGGGGGAAAAAAGACCTGCTGATTCCTAAGTTTCCATTGGGTTTTGACGCCGGTGATTTTCGCGCTGTGGCTGTCGTAGAAAAAAATGCTCCTCCTGGGCCACGCCCCCATTATCAGGTCGCTCATGGAAAAAAAACGACGCTCAGATGGGCTGGCAGTGAACGTGCAGACTATTGGATTTTTTACAATGAAAGTGAAGGCCAGGCTCCTGTCAGGGTGAACGTCGGCGATGATAATAAATGGCAGTGGTTGACGCCTGCATTAACAAAAAACACCGTCTTCACCCTTCGAGTTAACCCTATTACTGACCGTGGAGTACAACCGGTATATCGATATTTCTCCCTCATTATTAGTGTGGTTAAACCAGACCTATTAGCGAGTTCCTTAACAGTGGATGGCATCGCTTCAGCTAGCACGTTAGTGGTGGATGGTGCTGTGCAAATGGGTCCAGGAAATCCCGATGATATTGGTCCATTCACTATTCGTAGCACGACAAACTATTCAGGATTAACCTTGTATAAGGGTGATAGAGAAGCATACTCTGCAAAAATGGGACAAGAGGATAGTGGTGGCTATCTGTTTTTACAAAACGAGGCTGGAAAAAGGACGGCGTCTATTAGAGGGGCAGACGGCCATATACAGGCCAAAGATTTGGAGATCTATCATGGCGATTTCTCATCGTACTTTGCCAAGCTCGGCCAAGATAATAATGGCGGGTATCTAAGATTAAAAAACAGACAAGGGCGTGTTACCAGTGTATCTATTAATGGATCAAACGGCCACATAGTAGCTAGCACTATGCGCCTCAGTGGTAGTTTAAATAGCCATTCTTTAACATTAAATGGAGGACGGGTATACGTCAACAATGTTGGCAATTCTAACTGTATTCAAGTTTTTAATAGTTCGTCACAGTATCCAGCAATTGCTTCCAGGAACTCGACACGTAGAACAGGTAACTGGATAACAGGCACCCTCTCGTTTGTTGCTCAAGGGAGTGATTGGGGGTTTGGCACGAACGGGAGAATGACTACTAATGCTGTGCCCGGTTTGTTTGGCGGGGTGACCACTTCAAAGGGAACGCGGGTGGCCACCTCCCCAATTGTTTTTGCAATTGAAATCCACCTTTCCGGAAGTGGCGTTTTGCAAAATGGTAAGGTAAAAATCAAGCTCGATGAAGATATAGCCGACGTGATTGTTTGCAGCAAAGATAAACCTTATCGCGTTCTTATCACCCCAACGGGTATGTGCAATGGTTTGTGCGTGACTGCCCGCGATAATGAGGGTTTTGAGGTGCAGGAATTACAAAAAGGTAATTCCAACGTAGCATTTGACTGGTTGATTATTGCTGCCAAGGCGTCTGAGTTAGGCACACAAGAGGCAGAACCAATGCCTACAGAACTCCCTGACTATGATGCAATGGCTGAAGAGGCGGAAGAACCCCAAGGCTAGCAGATATATAAATTGAAGCTTCTTGTTGATGACATAAGCCTTGGCAATAGGGATGAAGGCCTTGGGGTTACCGGTTCTGTCGCAAATAGTAGTGTCTTTCCATCGCGTGGTAAAATGGGACCACAAAAACAGATTAAATTAATTATATATGGTCTCATTTAACGGCAAACATTACCCTCAAGATATTATTCTACAGTGCGTTTGTTGGTATTGTGCTTACTCAATCATTTATCGTAATATTGAAGAAATGATGACGGAGGGGGGGTTAAGGGTGATCACAGTACGCTCAATCGGTGGGTGGTTCACTACGCCCTCTTATTAGAAAAAGCCTTTAACCAAAAGAAGAAACGACCCGGTAATCGGTGGCGTTTAGATGAGACCTATATTAAAGTAAAAGGCGAATGGAAATATTACTACCGAGCTGTTAATAAGCAAGGTGGTACGATTGACTTTTTACTGACCGCAAAGCGTGATACGAGGGCTGCGCTGAATTTTTTTAAATAAAGCCATTGGTAGAAGTGAAAAGCTAAGCTTAATCAACATCGATAAAAGTGGTGCTAATAGAGCGGGAATAAGAAAATTCAACCTTGAGAATAATCGACGAGTTAAAATACGACAGTGTAAGTATCTTAATAAAATTATTGAACAAGATCACCGTCGAGTGAAACGGATCACCAGTTCAATGGGTTTTGACGCGGTTGATCCTGGTCACCCCGGCAATCACGACATCTACGTTCGAGATCTCGAGAAAGGAAAAATACGCCGTCTTACTCGCGATCCAGGTTATGATTCCGACGCCCGATGGTCGTCAGATTGTGTTCCATTCGGGTCGTGGCGCTGATCGATTTCATACTCAAGTGTATATTATGTCCAGCGATGGAAGCTCACCGCGTCGCCTCACTCAAGGTTCTGCAATAAATGCCTATCCATCTTGGTCTCCTAACGGACGATGCATCATTTACACATCCGAGAATCAAGGCAACCGGGATCTTTGGATAATGAATTTTTCTGGTGAGGACCCGATGCGAGTAACCAAGCATAAAGGATTCGACTCAGAGCCTGTTTGGAGTTCAGGCGGGCGTATACTTTTTAGTATCGATCGATTTGGTGGAGTGGAGCTCGCTTATCTTAATTTAAGTCGTGCGCTCATAAATAAGTGCGAAGATTAAGATTATAAAAGCAATAATTGGGGGCAGATTTACTTAATTCAAAATGTCCGCTTCAGGCCCTGAGTCATTCAGTCAAGTATTTTATTAAGATAAAACGGGTGAACGCCTCTTTCTCAATGCTTGCAAGTATTTTGTTTCATCGTAAAGTTTTCGATCTTTCCAGCATTTAAAAACGATACGGATCCACTTGTACGCTAACGCTCTCACAGCCGCTTGATGCGAGTTTCCCTTGTTGCGTTGTTTTTCGTAGTAAATCGACGCCCAGTAAGATGATTGGATGGTTTTAGCTGCCCATTCGATAGTCGTTTGCCTGACGAATTTCGAGCATTGCCATCGCCAATGAATCCGGTTTAGCGATTTTAGCCTTCGCTTCGTTTCTGCACCCTAGGTAAATTTTTTCCATTCCACCTTGTAAAGCGAATTGTCTTGCAGTTTCCTTACCCAATCCTGCATTTGCGCCTGTGATCAAAATACTTTTTAACACGTTTTCATCTTTTCTATGTGTCTGTAGTCGAGTTCAGAGCGAAGCAATTCTTCAAATGTATGATTCTCGCTTTAGGAGTGTGCTCGCCCTGTAATTTTTCATCCTGAATCAAACGCCATCTTTAAACTGCGCCTAGATGACTATGCTGCGATGGCGCACCAGCTGATGTTTGTTCCAACCAGCTTGTATGTCTCACTTATTTGCCATAGGACAAGTTTAGGGGATATCAAAAGCCGGGGACGACACTTCTATAGGATCTCGGTCGTCGATTAACAAACATGCAGCAAGTAGATATCATTCGATTAAACAAAGCCGAAACAAAAGCGTTCCAGATATTGGTGGCTGTACTGGCTACCATTTGTTTCGTACCTGGCGGGGCTGGCGCATTTCGCAGTGTCAACGCCAGTTCGTCTTTTGCTCGTGGAGAACTGATCATTATAGCCGAAAGTTTTTTAAATGGCTTTATAGATAATCAGTATCGTTTTGTGTTTGTGTTTGTGTTTGTGTTTGGCGTATTTTTCGTTCAGGGATTGATATTGTTATTTATGTCTTTTTGAGGGGGAATTCTTAGCCACATAAATGAAATAATTCGAAATTATGCCGGAGGAGTGAGCACTCATGGAAATATTTGGCTCTGAATTCCAAAGTTAGTAATCGTTGTTTCGTCGGCAGTTGTGGCGTATAACTAAGTGGCACATATTTTCCCGTTGCTAATGGTCGACGATACGCGAAAGGTGTAAATTCACTAAGAAAAATAATTTCCAGAATGTCACCACACAGTCTGATCGAGATGGACTTATAAGCATATGCCAACGAGAAATATTGTTCACCTTATAAATTAGTAACTTCATCGTATCGATAACTTCTTACTAATATAGAATGCTATATTCCACTGTGAAATATTTATGAAATATGTTTGTACAACGTAAAATTGCAACGAGGATAAGATGAGAAATCTAATCACTATAATACTTTCTTTGAGTGTAGGCGCTCTGAGTACTTTTTCAGTAATAAAATTCACTAATAGTCAGCCACTAAACTCCTGGAAATTGGTTTATTCTCACGATGAAAATGGGCTGCTAAAGAACGGTTCAAAACAAGAATTAATTGACGCTATTCGGTCTGGAAAGTCAGTGCGGGTATTCTGGCAAGGGAAAAAAGTAGAACATTTAACAGATGCTTTTTTTCTAACAATACTCGGGGGAGAGGTGTTTGCACAGATCGAAAAAATACAAGGTCAAAAGCCAATTCTAACTCCCCCGACTATTGAGTTAAGAGAAAATGAATGGCTAACGATTTTAAGTACAAATGGCGATCGAGCATTAAAGTGGTTTATACAATGACGCAATATTTAATATCCTGAATCCTGAATAGAAGGGGCAGAGTTAATTGATTTTACCGAGTCGCTGTACTAACTTCTAAAAACAGTTAGTTGATGCTAAAAAACCATGACTCGTTTATTATTAAATCAAGTTACACTGGCCCCATAAATCTTGGTTCACTAAGGCAGTATGACAATTTTTCCACCGGCAGTATTTTGTTCGAGTACATGATGCGCCTCATTGATTTCATCAAGTGAGAATGTTGCACCAACTTTAACGGAAAGTGTGCCGGCAGCGACCTGATCTGCAAGTTCCTGTAGAGGTGTTTGAATAAAGTCTTCAACACCACCAGAATAGGTTGTCAAGCTAACGGCTGTAGGGATTACTCCCATAGGGCTGAATTCAGAAAATGACCATTGGTTACCTACCATTCCTGTCATACAAACTATTCCACCCTCTCGAGTAGCTTGTAATGAATCCTTTAATGTCGTTGTGCCAACCAGTTCAAGCACTTTGTTTACCCCACCAGGAAACACCTTTCTTACTTGACTGGCTATCTCTCCTGAATCAATAAATACGTGATCTGCTCCATTGTCACGTAGCATACCGTCTCGATTTGATCGGCGACTGGTTGCTGCAACAGTTACATCATACTTTTTGGCAATCGCTGCGGCGGCCAGGCCGACCGAAGTCGTTCCACCTCTAATCAGCAGGTGGTCACCTTTTTGAAGCTTCAGAGACTTGACGAGAGAACCCCAAGCTGTTTGCAGCATTTCTGGTAGTGCACCAAATATTGGCCAATCAAGTTCGCTCTCTACTTTTTGAACGTTTGATGCAGGAACCACTACATATTCAGCATAACTGCCATCGAAGTTACGTCCCATACCGCCCATTGCTGTGGCAACACGATCACCTTTATTGAATTCACCGCCTGGAGCAGCCGCTACTTCACCAGTCGCCTCTATACCAAGTATTCGCGGAAACACGACATTGGGTGAATGTCCTTGACGAGTATATAATTCAGAACGATTCAACCCGAATGCCCGTACTCGAATTAAAACCTCACCCGATGCTGGTATGGGAACTGGTCGTTGTTCGAGCTTTAGTACCTCTGGTCCGCCAGCTTTGTGAATCACTACTGCCCTCATCTGTTCAGTCATGCTTCAACTCCTTTTCGGAGCGCTATTAAACGATCAAGGCTGAATTCTGAAGCACTGACTTTCGACAGGAGTAATAATCCTCCAGCCATGGTGATGTTTTTGAGAAACATAATCATCTGAATTTGATCTCCAAAATTACTGTGGAAGATTAATGCGGTGACCAGTGCAAATCCTGATAGTAAAAATGCAAATAAACGTATTTTAAAACCGAGAAGAATCGCCAAACCGGCACAAACTTCAAAAATTATTGTAGGAGTAAGTAAAACGCCTGGCAGTCCAAAAGCTTCCATATAAGCTGCTGTTTGTTGATAGGCAGACACTTTGCTGACCCCTGATAGAATGAAGATTGCTGATAGTGCAACTCGAGCAGGCAGATCAGAATGCTTTAGAAGTTTCTCAAACATTATTTTTCCTCATTTAATAGTTTGTTAGTGGCGCCGTGGCTTAGTTGTGGAGAAGATGTACTTTGCAATCTTCCATTCATTTTGTGCTGTTTTTACAAAGAGAAATAATTCCTGATTGGCCTCAGGCACTTTGTCGCCTGTCGCGTTAATGGTTACAAAGCCTTGCGATTGAGTTCTTGCGTATGCCCAGCCTCCTGCAATTTGTTCAATTTCATCAATGGTGAATTTAACTTCAAGTTTAATGGCTGCAAATACATTGTCGTAGGCTACACGAACGGCCTTATCTCCCACGCTTGGCAGGCTGTGTTGTGGCATGAATACACCATCTTTAGCATAAAGTGTCATAACTTTATCAGCATCAGATGTATTAAGTGATGTTTCATAGATAGTCAGTAGCTTTTCAATGGCCTGAATATCTACCGATTTATTGTCTGCTTGTATGGCTAAAGATGAAAGCCCAATAGCACAAACTGCTAATGTTATAGCAATAGTCTTTTTCAAAATCAGTCTCCTGTTATTTCAAAATTCATGAGTTACGCCTGTTGTACGATAGTTAAGATACATCTTTTCATGTATGGTTATTAGATGGTAAAATTGGAATTCACTCTCCCAAATATGGGAGGTAAATCTAGACGGTAAACATGATAGATCTTAATTCTTTGGCACTATTTGCTAAGGTTGTCGAAAATGGGACATTCTCAGCTACAGCACGAAGGCTGAACATTCCGCTATCTACAGTATCTCGAAAAATAGCTGAACTGGAAGATGCACTCGGGGTTCGCTTGCTGGAGCGTTCGACACGCCATTTGACTCTGACAGAAATTGGTTCAGAGGTGCTTGCACAAGCACAACAAAGTGCGGAGGTAAGTGAAACTGTGACCAGCCTCGTTTCAAATCGGCTCACTGATGTTAAAGGGCTGATACGATTAACCGCTCCCCCGAGCATTGCAGACAGTTTGATCTCGCCTATAGTTACCTCATTTCAAGTGGCTTATCCTAGTGTACGTGTACATACCCTTGTAACAGACAGGCATGTTGATCACATTACTGAAGGTGTCGATCTCGCCTTTCGTGTTGGAGAAATGAAAGACTCTTCACTGGTTGCTAAACAGATCCTGAAATATCGCCATCAGATGGTCGCCAGTCCAGACTACCTCAAACAATATTCGGCACCGAAACACCCCAGGGAGTTGTTGGAGCATCGCCTAATTGCATTTTCTTATTTCCCGACTGATTCTACCTGGGTGTTTTATAATAGTGACAATGACAAAGATAGGGTTGTTTTTCAATCGGTACTATCGATGAATGACTATACAGGAATAGCAACAGCATTAGCCTCAGGAGTTGGAATTGGAGATTTACCACCGATTGTTGCACCTGAACTTCTACGCAGTGGGGAACTGGTCGAAGTCATGACAGATTGGCGACTAAAACCGAAGAAATTTTCTCTGGTTCATACCGGTGCCAGACACATGGCACGACCCGTGCGATTATTTAAAGATTTTGCAGCCCGTATGGCCTTACAATTGTTTCCTGATTTGCCCAATTAAGCTTACTTTTTACATAAAGAACAGGATATTTAAAAGTCAAAAAAAAATATAAAACGGCCAGAAAAATAACCTCATCAAAAAGCCCGAAACGAAGTGTCTTCAATAAGTTTATTATTAATTTGACTAGAAGTTATTGTTCTTTTGTTTAAAAAGGAAGTTGGGAGGGGGTATTTCACAGAATTCAGGCAAAGAAAACTCTACCTCAAAGGATATGAGACAGATTGAAAGGGATATCATGGAATAAATCTAACCTGGTTTGATGTAAAGCAACTTCGCCGCTTTAATTCCCTTCAACCATTTTAAATTAAGCTGTTTGGCTTTGTCCTCGATTAATTCGATTGGACCAACGACGTGACAGTAACTATCACCAAAATTCTCGATATGTTTGAGCCAATGAGTTTGTTGTAAGTTAAGACGATGAAGGGATGACTTAATGT
>CAZOBX010000048.1:0-15546 GCA_964578045.1 uncultured Kangiella sp.
TTCAGTTAAATAGAAGGAGTAGATATGAATAATCAAATTTGGTTAATAATAAAGACTATCTTGTTCATCTTCGGAATCATTATTTCCGGTATGTTGTTTATTCGAAATTTAGCCAGTTTACATGCCCATGAATCAAATTTCGAAAGTATCATGATATCTCACGGAGTCACTGCTGAATTCGTAAATGAAATTGCAGGTCTCGGTTTCGAAAATCTGAACTATGGGCAACTAATGGCTTTTAAAACTCACCGTGTCACAAGGGCGTTTATTAGCGCTATTCGTGATGCTGGTTTTCCAGATATCAATGCCGGAGAGCTGATTGCATTTCGAGTGCAGGGTATCAATTTACGATATCTTGATGAAATAAGTCGGTTAGGATTTAATAATCTCGACGAGGACGAAATAATCGCCTTTGCGGTGCATGACATTGACGCTGAATATGTGAATGATATTAAGTCGCTTGGATTTACTGATATTGATGCTGGAAATACTATCGCGTTTAAAGTACATGGGATAGAAAAAAGTGACGTTGAAAATATCAAGACCCTTGGTTTTGGTGATATATCACAGGGAGAGGTCATCGCATTCGCGGTGCATGACATTGACGCTGAATACGTGAATGATATTAAGGCACTGGGATTTACTGATATTGACGCTGGAAATACTATCGCGTTTAAAGTACATGGGATCGAAAAAAGTGACGTTGAAAATATCAAGACCCTTGGTTTTGGTAATATATCACAGGGAGAGGTCATCGCATTTGCGGTACATGACATTGGTACTGAGTATATAAATGAAATACAGGAGTTAGGCTTTTCTGATATTGACGCAGGTGATGTAATAGCCTTCAGGATGCACGATATCGATAGAGAATTCGTTCGAAAAATGCAGAGCTTTGGTTTTGATGAAATAAATAATAAAGAAATTTTACGATTAAGAATCCACGATGTTGATGAATCAACGATTGAAAATATCAAAAACTACGATCTGTTTAATTATAAACCGAATACCGTGGTTGCTCTGCAATTGTTGACACTGGATGATAGTTTGATAGAAGAAATCAAAAAGCTGGATATTGATTATTATTCGCTGGAGGATTTATTAAAGTCTCGTACCGGTCAGCGGTATAACTTCCAGCATGATCCCGATATGGTTGCTGCATTAGAAGCGGTGGTTGAACGTATTTATCTGCAACCTTTTTGAGGGTATAATCAATTCGTTGCGGCCTAATTACCTATGCTTGAAAGATTAAGCATCCGAGGTCGCAAGTATTTATCTCGATAAAAGCTCGCCAAACCTCGCCAGTTAGCAGCCGTTAGCCCTTAATTTGCATTCTAACCCTAGATCAACCAAACACGCTATATTGATCTTAACACCTTCCTCAATACTAAAGAGTCTAACCAACTTGTCTTACCAATGTCATTGGACTTGGATTTTCAGACATTTGCTGTAAAATCGGCTGCTTGTAAAGAACCCTAATATTCTTTTTTCCTAAATAACTTCAACCCTTATCCCGAGTTGAGGTTAAATACTTAAGGACGCATTATGAGCAAATCCTTTCTACAAAATCTCCAAACCCAAATCGATGAACTGCACCAAGTTGGGTTATACAAAGACGAGCGGATCATTGACTCCCAGCAACAAGCAGATATTCATGTGTCAACCGGTGAAAATGTAATTAATTTCTGTGCGAATAATTACCTGGGTTTAGCCAATCATCCAGAATTGATCAAAGCTGGTCAAATGGCGCTTGATAAATGGGGTTATGGTATGGCTTCTGTTCGATTTATTTGTGGGACTCAGGCTGTTCATAAAAAACTGGAAAATCGGATCAGTCAATTTCTTCAAATGGAAGATACTATTTTGTACGGTTCTTGTTTTGACGCCAATGGGGGACTGTTTGAAACCATTTTAACCAGTGAAGACGCCATTATTTCTGATTCTTTGAATCATGCGTCGATTATTGATGGGGTCCGTTTGAGCAAAGCTAAACGCTTTCGTTATGCCAATAACGATATGGCTGATCTGGAAGCCCAGCTCAAAGCCGCTGACGCCGCAGGCGCTCGATATAAATTGATAGCAACGGATGGGGTATTCTCAATGGATGGCTATCTCGCTAATTTGAGCGCCATTTGCGATCTCGCTGACCAATATGGTGCGTTGGTGATGGTCGATGATTCGCATGCCGTTGGTTTTATGGGCGAAAATGGCCGTGGCACTCCGGAACATTGTGGGGTGATGGATCGGGTGGATATCATAACCGGTACCTTAGGGAAAGCCTTGGGCGGCGCATCTGGCGGTTACACTTCGGCTAAAAAAGAAATCGTTGAATGGCTAAGACAGCGCTCTCGTCCTTATTTATTTTCTAATACATTAGCGCCGGTCATCGCCGCGGCTAGTATCAAAGTGTTAGACATGTTGGAGGCGAGCAATGAACTGCGAGCTAAATTAGCGGACAATGCAAATTACTTTCGAGAGAAAATGTCTAAGTTAGGATTTAATATTTTGCCCGGCGAACATCCTATAATCCCAGTGATGCTTGGAGATGCCGCTTTGGCAAAGAAATTCGCCGACGAAATGCTAAAGGAAAGCATTTACGTAGTTGGTTTCTCTTTTCCAGTGGTTCCCAAAGGGCAAGCAAGAATTCGCACACAAATGTCAGCCGCCCATGATTTCTCGCATATCGACAAAGCGGTAGCTGCATTCGAAAAAGTGGGTAAGCATTTAGGCGTGATTTAGGTCGATATTTAGAGATAACAATATGAAATCATTAGTAAAAACAAAAGCTGAAAAAGGCATTTGGTTGGAAAACGTCGAAGTTCCCGAATATGGTTACAACGATGTATTAATCAAAATCAAGAAAACCGCTATTTGTGGTACGGATATGCATATCTACAACTGGGATGAATGGTCGCAAAATACTATTCCTGTGCCGATGACTGTCGGACATGAGTATGTTGGAGTAATCGAAGCGATGGGAGAAGGTGTTTCTGGTTTTGAAATCGGCGACCGAGTATCTGGTGAAGGACATATTACCTGTGGCCATTGTCGAAATTGTCGAGCCGGACGTCGCCATTTATGCCGAAACTCGGTGGGAGTGGGAGTTAATCGAACCGGCGCTTTTGCCGAGTATCTAGTGATCCCGGCGGTCAATGCATTCAAGCTACCAGATGACATCAGTGACGATATGGCTGCTATTTTTGACCCCTTCGGAAATGCCGTGCATACCGCTTTGTCTTTTGACCTGGTCGGTGAAGATGTATTGATCACCGGAGCAGGGCCGATTGGCATAATGGCCGCAGCGGTTTGTCGGCACGTTGGCGCAAGGCACGTGGTGATTACTGATGTGAATGATTACCGCTTGGAGTTAGCCAGCAAGATGGGGGCTACCCGCACCGTGAACGTTTTGCACACCGATTTGAAGGATGTGATGACAGAGATTGGCATGACCGAAGGATTTGACGTTGGTCTGGAAATGTCCGGGGTTCCTTCTGCGGTGCAATCGATGTTGCAGGCTATGAATAATGGCGGCAAGATCGCCATGCTTGGCATTCCGCCTTCTGATATGGCAATTGATTGGAATCAGGTGATTTTTAAAGGGTTACAAATCAAAGGGATCTATGGGCGGGAAATGTTTGAAACCTGGTATAAGATGGTGTCGTTATTGCAATCTGGACTGGATATTTCGCCGATCATTACCCATCAGTTTAATATCGACGATTTTCAACAAGGCTTTGATACGATGGGCTCTGGGAAATCTGGTAAGGTAATTTTGGAGTGGTAGTGGAAAAGTACTAAGTACTAAGTGCTAAGTGCTAAGTGCTAAGTGCTAAGTGCTATAAGAGATAAGGTCTCCATCTAATCAGCAATATCAATTTAATACCGATTGGGTGCTAGCTTCGAGAAAAAGTCCAATATTTGTGTATAAGAGACAGATTTAGGAGGTTGATATTGCGACAAGCCAGCCATTAACAGGCTATTGATAAACATAATTAGTAAACAAAAGATTTTCAATGATGTCTTTGCCAATTTCTTCCTGTAATACAGCCTCTACACTGGCTTGAGCCTGTAATCGTAACTTTTCACGCTCACTAAATGGTTGAATGACTGATTTATCTTGCTTATTGAAAAAATCGATGAGATTGTCCTGAATTAGTGGCACATGTAGCTCAATCAAATCATAATTTTCCTGCCCTCGAACAGCCACGTTGATTTGCACCACCACATATCCAATTTTCCTACCGGTACCTTGGTAAAAGGTAAGAATATTCGGCTCGATCTCAAAATACATGATCGGTTCCAGGTCAACTTCTTCACCCTCTTCCTCCTCAGCAAGCAGCGGTGTCGGCGTAATCAGTGTTAACCAAAGCGCCATGATTATAAACAGCCTGTTCAGGATGATGTTCATCTTATTGCTCTCAAAAAAAGGGAATAGATTAAGTATAGTAAAGGCTCAGCAATGCGAGTAATTTTTTTTATTTAAGCAAGATATTTGAAAGCTAAAAGCGACTGGTCACAAAAACATCAAAAAAAATACTAAAGTAAAACGAAATGGGTTCGATAACCATTAGTACTCCCAGAATATTATCAAGGATTCCAAATTGGTAATGCTGTTAACGAAGTTGAGAGAGAGGACAAAAGAGATGAAAGGTTTTATGTTACAAATCAAAGTGTTAAGTGTTACATTGTTTGTTGTCTTTGGTGTACTAGCACCGCAGCAAACAAACGCCAGTGATTTACAAAGGCTTGCTGAAAACTTATGCGACTATGCAAAAACGGATAATCGCGCCAGCATGAGAAAGAAACTGAAGACTGCAAGAATGCGCCTGAAAGCCATTTATCCAGGTCTTATTTGCGGTAAGGGTGGTAGTTTAATGCGAGTGGCGGTCACCAATAATGCAGAGAGTGCGGCCAAGTTTATTGCGACTAAAGCGGGAAAAAAGAGTTTAGCCGCTCCAGAAAAAGACGGCAAAACGGTTCTTGAATATACCGAAGGTTTAGTCGCTGCCGGTGATGCTAGCAAGCAGCTTTATGTCGAGTTAATTAAATCTAAACTTTAATTGATTAGCTAAAATATTGTCAGAGGATGGTTAAGAATTTTATTCTCCAGTAGTTCATGTCCTCATTTGCCGAGACTCCCTCTCGGCTTTTTTTGTCTAAAAGGTCCTGGTAAGGAGCTTGAGTAGGACGCGGAGTTTTTGCCAAAACTGAGAGTTTAAACGACTAAAATGGGTCAAATAACCTGAGAAAAGATGATCTTTTGAGGGCTTTTTGTATAATTTTAAAATTTTTATAAAAAAAAGCTAAAGAAATTCCAGTTTCGTTCGATAATAAGTCTCAGTACTCAGAGGATTTTATCAATTGAGTGAATTGATAGTGCTGTGAATGTTTTCGAGATAGAGGATAATTTGAATGAATAAAATTGCAATAAAAGCAAAAATAATGGGCGTAGTGTTAGCGGCTGGTTTGGTCAGTATTACCCCACAACAAGCTCAGGCGGGCGATCTTCAGCGGCTTGCTGAAAATTTATGCGAATATGCAAAGACTGATAATCGGGCCAGTATGCGCAAAAAGTTAAAAGGGGCCAGCATGCGACTGAAAGCGATTTATCCAGGTTTAATTTGCGGTAAGGGTGGAACATTAATGCGTGTGGCAGTTGCCAACGATGCCATGTCTGCGGCGAAATTTATCGTATCGAAGGCGGGCAAGAGAAGTTTAGGCATTGTTGAAAAAGATGGTAAAACGGTTCTTCAATTTACCGAAGGATTAGTCGCAAGTGGCGATGCAACTAAGCAACCATTTGTCGATTTACTCAAGACAAAACTTTAATTAATCCACAGTCTGTAGGTTTAGCCCCCTCAAAAACACACAAAAGCCGAATCAAAATATTCGGCTTTTGTGTTTTCGTGGATGCAGTGAAGGGCGGCGATAGCAATCAAACTATGCAGACTCAAAATAGCTCAATCAAATTTGCCAAGCGTAAGAAAATTTCATAAAAAGTGTCTTGAAGGTTTTCCTGAGATGGTTTAACGAGTCATCTTGATACCCTTCATGGGAATAACCAGCAAAAAACAGGGTCTGAGGATTAACTCGATAGGTATAAAGCAACTGAGTGGCGAGTGTTTTTGAAATAGCCTCTTCATCATCGGATACGTCTTGATTCAAAAACGAATTGTACAAGCTGGGATCACGCTCAATATCGACTTGTTGCAAAGTAAATCTAATCGAACTTCGCTCGTTGAATAAATAAGATAATCGAAAATTAGTAATTGCCGCACTGATATCATTTGATTGCCAGCGACTGTCTGCATTCGAATCCCTTGATTCTGATTGATCAACCACCAAGGTAGGCACTAATCTCAGGTTGTTCGATTGGTTGATTTGTGCGAATCCTAACAGTTGGTCATACTGGCAAATTTGGCACGATATATTCCGGTCTAGCGGCGAATTTGCGAAACGTTGAACTTCATTACGAGGATAAAATCGTAGGATTTCCATCCTCCAGATATTGTCTCTATCTAACAAAAAATCTCTGATCTGTTCGGGGTTATCGTCTCTAGCATCAAATGCGACATATAGGGTTTCGCCATCTTCGTAAAGGTATACAGTCGTTTTTACTGGGGGTGTTGTATTTTCAGCCGGTGAGGTTTCATAGTTTAGCTCTACTACTAAAGCTTTTGACCAGACGGCCTCTGAAATTTTTGCCATCGATTTCGATTTTCGTTTGCAAGTGTGGCAGTTGATGTTGGATTTTTTTTCGCTGCGGATGCTGTTTCGCGGACACAGCGAAGGCACTATTGGCCAACACAAGCAACATACCGAGATATTTATAATTAAGTGTACGCAACTTATCGTTTTTGAGTCGATGCTGGTAAATTAGTCAGGTGCGAGTGCTTCAGTTTTTAATTGTAGCATGACTGTATGAATATAGTTGTGAGATAATCGCAACCTCGAATTAACTCGTTGTGGATGTTTAGAATGTTACTTAGAAAAAGCTTATTAAGCCTACTGGCAGTTTCGTTAGTTGGTTGTCAGCTCACCCAAAAAATTGAAAACAGTCAATTAAAGCCCAAAAATATTATTCTGTTTATCGGTGACGGGATGGGCCCTGCTTATATCAAAGCCTACCGCATGTATCGCGATGATCCTCGCACTGCCAACGTAGAAACCACGCTTTTTGACACTATGTTAGTGGGATCGCTACGCACCGATCCGCAAATATTAGCTAATGAAATTCTTAAAGAGTCCTCATCGTTTAAACTAACAACTGCAGAAAACAACGGCAACTATGGCTCGGTAACTGACTCGGCAGCCTCGGCTACCGCTTATGCGACCGGTAAAAAAACCGTAAACGGCGCTCTATCGGTTGGTTATGACAATCGGCCGATA
Source organism: uncultured Kangiella sp. (assembly GCA_964578045.1). Taxonomy (GTDB): domain Bacteria; phylum Pseudomonadota; class Gammaproteobacteria; order Enterobacterales; family Kangiellaceae. The sequence continues at coordinate 7,390 of CAZOBX010000048.1, forward strand.
CCCACAGTTCTGGAAAAAGCCAAACAGCTAGGTAAATCTACCGGTATGGTGGTTACGTCTCAGCTTTACCACGCCACACCAGCAGCTTTTGTCGCTCATCACTTAGACAGGGACGACTATGCAATAATTGCCAATCAATTTATTGACAATCGATTTCAAGACTTGCCTTATGTGGATGTACTACTGGGTGGTGGCTCTAACTATTTTGTGCGCGAAGATCGCAATATTGCAAGCGAATTTGAATCGCTGGGATACCAGATTTTACACAATAAGCGCCAACTGAAAAACGCAAGTGCTAGCCATTTGCTGGGGCTTTTTGCCCCGATTGGTTTAAAAAAAATGCTAGACAGAAAGGCCAACACACCTTCGTTGGCTGATATGACCGAAGTGGCTATCGAACAGCTTTCCAAAAACCAAAAAGGTTTTTTTCTCTTGGTGGAGGGCAGCCAAATTGACTGGGCCGGACACGACAATGATATCGTTGGTGCGATGTCTGAGATGCAGGATTTTGAACAGGCGTTGGCGATTGCGATGAAATTTGCCCGGCAAGATAACCAGACTCAGTTGTTGCTGACCGCGGATCACTCCACCGGTGGATTATCCATTGGTACAGAGATCCAGGGCACAGAATATAATCAATGGAAAAGTCAGGTGGTAAAATCTTTTATCATCACACCGGAAGAGATTGTTCAGCGCGCGAGTCAATCCCAAAATTTACTAAAGGAATTTAAAAGTGCGTCGGATTTACCGTTAAGCCCGTCAGAAATAACTAGTCTGACATCAATCAATCCGAAGGACAAAATACTCGCGCTGCAAACCATCACTGATCTGATCAATCAGCGCAGCTACACCGGATGGACCACCCATGGCCATACCGGCGTGGATGTTAATCTATATGCGTATGGTCCGGTTAGTCATCAGCTGGTTGGTCACTGGGATAATACAAAAATTGCGGAATTTATTTTTTCATTATTGGAAGATTGATTAGTCAATAGATCACTAAAGCTCCCTTAGCTCGCGGCGCAATAACTTACCCACGGTCGATTTAGGTAGCTCGTCAATAAATACGACCTGTTTTGGCACTTTGTAGGCAGCCATCGCTTGTCGGCAGAAACTAATAATATCTTCACCGGAAAGTGACTGATCGGTTTTGACGACAAACAACTTGGGCGCTTCGCCAGATTTTTCATCGGCTACGCCAATGCAGGCCGATTCTAAAATGCCTTCCATCTTGGCGACTTCCGCTTCAATTTCGTTGGGATAAACATTAAAGCCAGATACCAGAATCATGTCTTTTTTGCGATCCACGATATGAAAGAAACCACGCTCATCGAGCAGTGCAATATCGCCGGTTTTAAAATAACCATCATGGGTCATCGTTTCTGAGGTGGCGGTTTCATTTTGCCAATAGCCTTGCATCACTTGCGGTCCTTTGGCGCAGAGTTCGCCCGCTTCACCTTGTGGGACTAGTTGCTCGTTATCGTCTCTAATCGAAATATCGGTGGACGGGAGGGGAATGCCAATCCCGCTGATATAACCGTCATCCCCGCCAAGGTTGAGCGATAATACCGGTGAAGTTTCCGACAAACCATAACCTTCTTTTATGCCTTTGCCGGTGATTTCTTTCCATTTTTGTGAGACAGCTTCTTGTACTGGAGCACCTCCGCCAACGGTCAGTTTAAGGCTGGAAAAATCAATGTCAGAAAATCCTGAGGTGTGTACCAGCCCATTAAACAGAGTATTGACTCCGGTGAAAAAAGTCGCCTTAGTCTGTTGCCAGGTTTTTACGAAGCCTTGCATATCTCTTGGGTTGGCGATCAAAACGTTTTTGCTACCAAATTTAAAATAAGAAAGTGTATTCACCGAAAGTGCAAATATATGGTACATCGGAATGGCGGTGATGATGGTTTCTTCACCTTTATCAATCAAGTGTCTGGCAAATTCTTCATATTGCAAAATATTAGCGATCACGTTGCCGTGATTCAGCATCGCACCTTTCGATAAACCGGTTGTGCCGCCCGTGTACTGTAACAGTAATAAATCATCTTGGTTTAAGTCGGGAGATTCTAAGCTGAGTGCTTTGCCTTCATCTAACGATTGAATAAATGAAATCGTATCTTTTAATCTTGAGTCAGTAGCTTCAGACGGCAATCCTTTATTCACTAGATCATCGAGGTGCACTACGATAACTTTTTTGATTTGGGTATTGTCGATGACTTCCGCCAGTGTTTTTGTGGAAGCTGAAAATATAATAATCGTCTCAACTTGTGCATCGTTGAGCTGGTGTTCCAGTTCGACAGGTGTGTAGAGCGGATTGATGCTGACTTGTACACCGCCAACTCGAAATATACCCCACATGGCAATGGCAAAAGAAAAAGTATTGGGGCACATCAGAGCAACCCGATCCCCTTTCTTGATTGCGAGTGAATTTTGCAAATAGGCTGCAAAATTTTTCGATAGTTGTTCGACTTGAGAATAACTGATGGATTGGCCAAAACTCATATAAGCGGTTTTGTCTGAATAGGTTGCTACTGCTTGATCAAAAATATCAAGCATTGATGAATAACCATCAGTCTTGATGCTTGGGCTACAGCCTTGCGGGTAGTTTTTGTACCATGCTTTGTCCATCTTCTTATTTCCTTATTAGTAATGTCTTATTTTGTTGCCCGTCTAGATATTGCTGTGAGTGCAGTGGTTATTTTTCGGAAAATCAGATCACACCCTTGCACATCATGACGACGTTTAAGGTATTCAGGATTATTCACTGACAGCCAAACCTGATTGTTTCGATCTTTCCATATCAGCGCTTTTTGAGGTAGATCAATGGCGATAGTTCGTTTGCACTGCATCAGTTTGCTACCAATTTTTGGGTTGCCAAATATAATTACACTAGTTTCAGCTAGTGTGATGCCGACATTTTTTGCGTTTTGGCTGTGATCAATTGTGTTAAAAATAGTGAATCCTTTTTGCTCCAAAACTTGAACCAGTTGATTGGCGGTGTCAGTGACCGAGTGCCTGCTTGCAAAAGTTAGTTGGTCATCTCTTTGTGCAGATTCACTCATAAGCGGGGTAGATAGCAGAGCCAGAAATAAGATTATCTTGTTGATAGACTTTTCCTCTCAAGGTCGGAACATTGAAACCAGGGGGTGAATAGTGACCATCATAACAATTAACCATCTTGAGTGCGACTGTCGACTTGTTCACCCTTTACTCGATAGAAAAAGCAGCATAAGATCAAAAACTACTGCTATTCCAAAATGAAACAAACAGGAACTCAGGTCTTGACAGAAATACTCGAAACTCCCAATCATTTGCACAAATCTCACCGAGTCGGCTGGTTACGGGCGGCGGTTATGGGGGCCAATGACGGGATAGTATCAACCGCCAGTCTGTTGATTGGTGTCGCGTCAGCGGCTGCGTCACATAATGATATTCTTCTGGCCGGGGTGGCGGGTCTGGTCGCCGGGACTATGTCGATGGCGGCAGGCGAGTATGTTTCGGTTAGCTCGCAAGCTGATACTGAACATGCCGATATCGAGCTTGAAAAACATCACTTAGAAAACCACGCGGAATATGAATTAAAAGAACTGACAGATATTTACATCGAGCGTGGATTAGACCAGGCCCTGGCGGCGAAAGTTGCTACTCAATTAATGCAGCACGACGCGTTGGGTGCTCATTTACGTGATGAGCTGGGCATCCACGAGCGAACCAATGCCAAACCAATTACTGCGGCGTTAACTTCGGCAGCGTGTTTCACCCTAGGCGGCGCATTTCCGGTTATCGTCGCTTATTTCTCTTCAGTTGAGCAATTGATCCTTTTGGTTGCAGGATTCAGTGTTATCTTTTTGTTGGCTTTGGGCAGTCTGGCGGCGAAAGCAGGTGGCGCAAGTAAACTCAAAGGCGCTTTTAGGGTGGTATTTTGGGGAGTGTTGGCAATGCTCGCCACAGCAATGGTGGGGCGGTTGTTTGCGTTTCTGATGGGTTGAGTCGTTGACAAAATTAAAATCCTATTGGTTGTAAAATGAACCTGACTCAGAAATTGTGTAATATAGAAGGGTATAGCCTTCACTACACATGACTCAATTGCTCGCCATCCTTAATCCAACGAGTGCACAACGCATCAACTAAATCCGGATGAGATTTCGCGATTATCTCAGCGTTTTGATGAACCTGCGGCAGCAGTTTTCGATCTCGCAATAAATCCGCAAAACGAAACAACACTTCACCCGTTTGTCGAGTCCCTAAAACCTCGCCAGCGCCGCGAATTTCCAAATCCTTTTCTGCAATCTTGAATCCGTCGTTAGTATCTCTCATCACATTTAATCGTTGTTTGGCATTTTGCGATAGTGGCGCGTGGTACATTAAAATACAATAGCTTTGTTTTTCTCCTCGGCCCACTCGACCTCTCAATTGGTGCAGTTGAGACAAACCCAGTCGTTCCGGATTTTCGATAATCATCAAACTGGCATTGGGTACATCAACTCCGACTTCAATCACCGTGGTAGCAACTAAAATATCTAATTCAGCTGCTTTGAATCGAGCCATTATGGCATGTTTGTCTTTCGATTTTAGCCTGCCGTGGACTAAGCCTACTCGCAATTCTGGCAGTTGATCCGATAGCTCCTGATAGGTCACTTCTGCTGCCTGACATTCCAGCTCTTCTGACTCATCGATTAAGGTACACACCCAATAAACCTGTCGTTTGTCCTGTTGGCAAGCGTGTCGAATGCGTTGAATCACTTGCAGTTTTTTCAGATCACTAATCACTGAGGTTACCACCAGTTTTCGGCCCGGTGGCATTTCATCGATAACGGATAAGTCCAGATCGGCATAGGCTGTCTGGGCAAGAGTGCGTGGGATCGGGGTGGCCGTCATTATCAGCTGGTGAGGATGTCGAGAGAAATCATTTTGACAGGAGTTAGCTCCTTTTTCCAACAAGCTTTTTCTCTGCTCGACACCAAAGCGATGTTGCTCGTCGATGACGACTAATGCCAAATGAGCAAATTCAACCTGTTGCTGAAAAACGGCGTGGGTACCAATAATAATTTTGGCTACGCCTGTTTTAATATTCTGCAGCGATTCGATTTTTTGTTTGTTGTTCATTTTACTGGTTAGCAAAGTGACCTGAATACCCAAGATTTTGAACCATGCTTGAAACGAGGAATAATGTTGCTCAGCCAAAAGTTCCGTTGGCGCCATCAGTACCGACTGAAAATTATTAGCGGCAATATCTAACATCGCAAATGCCGCAACCAGGGTTTTGCCGCACCCCACATCGCCTTGTACTAAACGCATCATGGGAAAATCTTTGCTTAGGTCACTACGGATTTCTTTGATCACTTTTTGTTGGGCACGGGTTAGGGTGAAAGGCAGGCTACTTTCGAATTTGCGATACAGTTGTTGATGGCTAGTAATTGGATAACTTTGATGAGCTTGATGTTTTTGTTTTAATTTCTTTAGCGCCAGATGCTGGGCCATTAATTCCTCAAATGCTAATCGCTGGATCAATGGATGTTCGCCGCTTTGAATATCCGCTAATGAAATATCCAAAGGGGGACGATGTAGCAATTTTAATGCATCGGCCAGCGGCGGAAAATTGAGTTTGTCGAGTAAGGTTTGTGGCAATAGCTCCTTGATGCTTCCGCTATTGAGAAAACTGGTCGCCTGTTTGATCAATGACTGAAAGGTTCTTTGCTGTAATCCCTGAGTGGTTGGGTAAACCGCCTGCAGCCCTGCTTCTAACTTTGGTGTCTGTTGGGATTTTAAGAACTTAATTTCCGGATGGATCATTGCAAAAGAGCGGCCGGAATGAGAAACCTGACCATAACATTGCACAAATTCACCTCGTTTAAACTGCTTTTTTTGCCCCATGGAAAAATAGAACAACCGAATATCCAAAATACCGCTGGCATCGGAAATTTTACACACCAACGAGCGGCGCTTACCAAACACTATATCAGCCGCTTCGATCATGCCAAATACCTGAGCGGTTTGACCGTGTAACAGACTACCAATCGGGTGAATGCGACTGCGATCTTGGTATCGGTAAGGAAGGTGAAATAGCAGATCTTCCAGATTTTTGATCGACAATACCGCTAACTTTTCGGCGACCTTACTGCCTACACCTTTAAGCGTCTCAACGGATATCTGTGATAATTTTAGGCTCAAACTCTATCGACCTTTTGGCTTGTATTTCGGATGATTTATTTGTTATAAGTCAATTGTTTACTGAGGGGGAGTAGATCAACTTGATCTTTCAGCGCGTTTTGCAGACACTGGGCAATCACCATGATCGCTTCTTTTCTGGGGAAACTGGCGCGCCAGGCCAAAACGATACGCCTTTGTGGGACCGGCTTAGCGAAAGGCCTGGAATCCAATCCCGGGTAATCGGTTTGCTTAGCAAGCGCGGTGATCGGTAGTACGGTGATGCCCAATTCCATTGCCACCATATGTCGAATGGTCTCTATTGAGCTGCCTACAACCCAGTCCTCACTGTGAGATTTTGGTGAAAGACATTGAGGGCAAGCGGCGATCACCTGGTCTCTAAAACAATTTCCTCGGCCGAGCATTAATAGCTCATCGGGAGAAATATCCTCCACGGATATTTCGGATAGTTTGGAGAATCGGTGGCCCTCGAAAAACAACGGAATAAAGTCTTCAGTATAGATCTCCATGGTTTCTAACGCGGGATCGGAAAATGGTAGCGCCAACACAGCAATATCAATTTCGGCCTGTAACAGTTTCTTACGCAAATTTTCGGTGTAGTCCTCATCAATATGCAACGGCATTTGCGGATGGTTTTTTCTTATTTGGGGGATAAGGGAGGGAAATAAATAAGGCCCAATAGTGAATATGGCGCCGAGACGGATAATGCCTTCGAGAGGTTTTTTCTGCTTACTTTTTAGATAATTGAGTTTATCGGCTTCTTCGATGACTCTTTGCGCCTGTTGTACCACGTTCATTCCGACAGTGGTAATATCGATTTTTCGTTTCCCCCGTCGGAATATCGTAATACCTAGTTCATCTTCTAATTTCTTTATTGCAATACTTAAGCTGGGTTGACTAATGTTACAAAGATCCGCGGCCTTACTAAAATGATGGGTTTGCGCCACCGCTACCACGTATTTAAGCTCATTAAGAGTCATAGTTATTACCAGCTGATTATAATTTATCATATGATATATCTATGGATTTGATAAATCAAATGGATCAACTTGCCACTGACTTAGGGATAGGTAATATGCCCATATCGTAATCAACCGAAATCTACGGTAAACTAAGCGCCTTCTGCAAATAGTCATTCTTAAAAAAACAAAAAAAGAGCTGTTTCCTCAATATGGCGAAAATCATCAAACCACACAATATTGGTCGACTAAGCATAAAGTTAGTAACTGCGAGTGTGATTAGCCTGTTGTATGCTGGTGCAAGCATCGCCCAGGTCGACGACCCTCTTTCACCAACCGAAGATAAGCACCAAGTTATTGTCACTGGCTCCAGGATTAAAAATAGCGATATCCGGAATTTATCGCCAGTATTGTCCATCAGTCGAGAGGAAATGGACAAATTTGGTTATGCCAATGTTAAAGATGTTATTTCAAGTTTGACCCAAAATTCCGGTGGAACCTTTGATAACGGCTCAACTTTTAGTTTTACCCCCGGAGCATCGGCGGTTAATTTAAGAGGTCTGGGTTTTGGCCAGACCCTGACTCTTATAGATGGACGCCGTTTGCCGATCTATCCTATTGGTATCAATGGCACCACAAATTTTGTCGATTTGTCGGCGATCCCGGTGGCTTTTGTCGAACGCATTGAGGTTCTAACGGGTGGTGCGTCCGCGATTTATGGCAGTGATGCGGTAGCAGGGGTGATCAATGTGATTACTCGTAAGGACATTGAAGGGGTGGCGGTTAATTTTCGGACTTCGATCACCTCAGATGGCGGTTATGAAACGCAACGTTTTAACTTGCTGACCGGTGCCAGAAATGGAGATACCCAATTAGATGTTATTTTAGATTATTGGTTACAGGAGGCCCTGTGGGCAACCGATCGAGACTATGCCGATTCAGATATTGCTAATCCAAGAGGAAATTTTAGCTTTGGTGGGGCATCGTTTTTGGGTCTTGAAACCCTGAATGTTTATCAAGATCCTAATTG
>CAZOBX010000048.1:15556-28729 GCA_964578045.1 uncultured Kangiella sp.
TCCTAATTGCGGCTTAGCCAATGGAGCGATCGGTGAGCGAGGGATCCCGGACGTGGAGCGAAATATTTTTGCCGTCGGCCAAAGCTGGTGTGGCTTTGACCGCAGCTTGAGTCGTCAATTAGTTGCTCCTCAGGAAAGATTTTCGCTGATGACTCGTATTCTTTATGAAATTAACGACGATGTTGAATTCTTTAGTCGGATTGGTTTATCTCGGTTGGAAACGAATACCCAGTTGGAGCCTAATTTTTATGGTGGCGCGCTGTTTAACGGTTTTGGTTCGCTGGTGCCAAATAACGGCGGTATTGTATTGCCGGGGGCAACTAATAATCCAACCAACGGCACAGGATTACAAGAGGCTGGCGTTTTTATTCGCCGATTGGTTGAATTTGGACCGCGCAACATCGACATCGAAAATGATGCGGTTAATTTATTAGCAGGGTTCAAAGGTCAAATGGCCGATGGCGCTTACGATTGGGAGTTCGGATTTTCCTATAACAAAACAGATCTGGATATCGATAGCAATAATATACTATTAAGTGGTCTTAATGCCGCGGTTGAAAATGGTTTAGATTTATTTCAGCCAATCCCCGATGAAACCGTCCAGCAACTCAGCTTTATTGCCAATCAAAAAGCTTACTCTACCAATCGTTTGTTTGATTTTTCGATGGCCGGAGATCTTGATATACAGCTCGCTGGGGGCCCAGTTAAGTTTGCCCTGGCGTTCGAACAAGTCAGTGAAAGTTACGCTGATCGCCCTGATGCCATTTTAATCAATGGTGATGGTTTTGACGGTAGCTCAGAAGGCCAAGGTCGACGAAAGCACTTAGGTGTGGGTGGTGAATTAAATCTGCCTTTTACAGATGGTCTGGAAATGGGTGTTGCAATACGCTGGGATGATTATGATGATGATTCCGACGTGAATAGTGCGTTTAGCCCGCGTTTGTCAATCGCTTATAAGCCGTACGATTCGCTTTTGACGCGGCTTTCCTGGGGGCGCAGTTTTAGAGCGCCCGATATGCAAAGATTATTTGGCGGATTATCCAGCGCTTTTAGCGACATCATTGACCCTGAAAACGGCAATGTGTTAGTCGAATCGGTGCAGGTTTTTACAACTTCTAATATTGAGTTAAAGGAAGAGAGAGGCACTAACATTAATCTTGGCTTTGTTTGGCAAGCCAGTGAGGGTTTAGAGATCGTTTTGGATGCATTTGATATTTCGTTAGATGATGTGATATCAGCGCCTTCCGCTCAGCAGATTGTTAATATTTGTTCGACAACCGATTTGCTTTGCGATTTTGTAGTCAGAGATAGTGCCGGAACTCTTAATGGTAACCAGGCTTTCGTGGTCACCGGACCGGTTAATTTTGCTGAACAGCAGACTCAAGGTGTTGACTTGACAGTTAATTATCAGTGGAGGAATGATTCAGGTGATTGGAGTACAATGTTAACCACAACCTGGATCCGCGCTTTCTATTTTCAAGCCTTTGAAGAGTTTGGTAAAGTCGATAGCATTGGCTTAGGGGTCTTTCCTGAGTATCGCACTAACTTGGTGCTCGATTGGCAAAACCAAGTCTTGGGCGCAACCTTAAAACTTAATTACATCGATGAAATAAAAGGAATATATTGTGAAGTTTGTTCTAGCCAGCAATTTATTGATTCATGGGTAACGCTGGATGCTAACTTTCGATACCGTTTCTCTGATTATTCTCGTTTTAGTTTTGGTATTAATAATCTAACCAATAACGCGCCACCAGAAGATCCCACTCAAAATACCTGGCCCTGGTTTTCAAATGCCGGTAGTTTTTACAAAGCCGTCGACAGAGAACTGTATTTACAGATTGACATGAGTTTTTAATTTTTATTCTGTCTCGCATTGTCGAGTATTCGGTGTTAGTCACAGGTTAAGACAATGATTTTCTGAGGGTTTTTAGCTGAATTATATGGGGTGAAAGACACTTGCAGGATAGTCAAAATCATTTCAAACTTGGTTAGCTTGTTGTGGTTTAATTTATAAATTTGCTGTTTTCTCAAAGGAGAAAACAGCAAATGCTCCGAAGGATTAATCAGTTATCAACTGATTAATATTAAGTTAAAAAGTATAATCCGCACTAACGTATAAGGTACGACCAAATACATCCGAATAACGAGGATCATATCCAACCTGATGGCCTGCACCACTGGCTCTTAAACTAAATGGTGGCGTTTTATCCATCAGATTTTTGATTCCAAAAGCGACATTTATACTCTCGCTCCAGTCATATCCCAGTTGATAGTTAAAAGTCATGTAAGACGGAACCGATAGTTGTACACCACCATCGAAGTTAGTACTAAAGTCTTCAGCTAGACGAATTCGAGAGCTACCGCCTTCCCAATATTTATCTCGATAACCCGAACGATAGTTCATATTTAACTTATGAGCGAAATCTCCCATAATAAGTGTATTGGTCATGTTAAAAATATTTCTAAACGTCACCGCGTCATCTGGACCAAACTGACCTAAACTCGTCTCAAATTCACCCGGTGCGCCGCCGACAACAAGCGATTCACTTTCAATTGTATAGGTGCCATTGAAGGTTGTTTTAAGGGTACCAAAGGAAAATTCGTTAGTAATATTAAGTCCCCAATCAACACCTTGGTTATTCGATTCACCTATATTCTGTGGTGATCGGATAATCGCCAGTTCTTGTTCACCGGTTCCAAGATTTAATTGGGATGTAAACAAGTGACGGTAAGTGACCGGGTCACCGAATATTTGGCTTTCTGTTGGGCGCGCAACTTGGTCTTCCAAGTTAACTTGCCACCAATCGACAGTCATACTAAATTCACGGCTAGGTGCATAGACAAAGCCAATAGAAGCTTGTTCGGAGGTTTCCGGTTTTAAACCTTCAAATCCTTGACGCATTTCCTGGTATTGTATTCTGTCTGGTAAACAAAACTCAGCCAATGGATCGCCGGCAGGAAATGGACAGTCGTAGGAAGAGGAGGTGACTCCAAACGGAATTAAAGGCTCAGCAATTTCACGCATTGATGGCGCTTTAAAACCTGTTCCTATTGAGCCCCTGATTAACCAATCTGAATTGGGCCGATAGGCCAAAGAAACTTTAAAGGTTGTGTCATCCATACTCTGACCAACGGACTGCGACCCCCCGCCGTTTTCAGGAGTATCTGTAATCGAGCCAATATTATCATATCGCGCCGACGCAGTGACTTCAAAATTGTCGCTAAATGGGAAGACCATTTCAGCGAAAACGCCGTAAGTTTCACGGGATAAATCAAACGCAGGAGTATCGCCCTCACCTTCAAATAGAATAATCTCATCAATGACTGCTTGCGAGCGACCACGCACATACTCGACCTCACGATAGTCAAACCCGGCAGCAAAATAAGATTCACCACCAGCCATATCAAAAACAGGCATCGACATTGAGCCTTCAATCGCATTCATTTTGGTATCGGTGGTTGTCCAAGGGCCACTATACATCGCCGACTTAACTAATGCATTGGCCTCCTCACTAAGGTTTTCAGGTGTATCAAAGATATTGACGGTTCCGGTTTCAAAGGCGGCAAATAATTCTTCGGTTTTTGGGTAGCCTGTAATACGAGTATTCGATCGCGCTGAATCCGAAATGGTCACATGAGTGCTCCAGTTAATGTCTCCGACATCGCCTTCTAAACCCGCCACGAAGTTAAAGGTGTCGGTTTCATACAAATTGGTTCGGTTACCGCCGGGCCTGGTGCGCCAACGCACATTCACACGGGGTGTTGCCGCTGCCTCTTCTGCCGTTAAGAATGGAAAAACATTGTCCTGTACAATTTGAAGAGAGCTATCGAGGGTGAAAGTCCCGGTTGGATAGGGTGCAATCCGTGGTGTGATTTTAAACGTTGAATAAGATATTGTAGAGCTAAATCTTAAATCTTGGTTAATGTCATAAATCGCACTGATAAAGAAATTATCTCGCTCTGATTCAGGAAAAATCTCTAAAGTTTCGGTAAAGTCATAAGCGCAAGTTGTACCACTCAAGCCGTTATTCGGAGCACAACTGCCATTGGCTTCATTATAGGGATTAAATGATCGTGTAGCGGACGGTCCTCCGTCAACCGTATCAAGCGCATCATATACGCCGTCACCGTTCCAATCAAAGGTAAGGTAAGCATTGGCGGGAATCGCATTTACCGATGTCCGTTGAAAGACGAGATCATTGCCTTGATAGGTGAATGGAATAATGCCGGTATTGGCAAACTCTCGCTCAACCGAGCGTAATTTTGATTGGTCATCATGACTAAACGCTAGAAGAATGTTATAACCGTCCGCATCTATCTCACCAAATCCAGTACTCACTGAAAAGTTCCAACTTTCGCCACCGCTTTCTTCTGGCTGATCTGTACGAAAAGACACAGTTGTATCGGTCAGATTAGATTTCATAATGAAATTGACAACACCCGCGATTGCATCAGAACCATAAATAGAAGATGCGCCATCGGTCAATATTTCGACTCGCTCAATAGCTGATATTGGAATTGAATTCAGATCAATACTACTGCCCGAATCTTGTGACGCGAGCCGGCGTCCATTCAATAATACTAAAGTGTAAGACGAACCTAGGTCGCGCAATGAGGCAGTTTGCACACCGCCGCCACCGCCACCTACAGAATCTGAAGCCGTTAAAAATCCCTGCATTTGAGGAAGTTGAGCCATAAGGTCTGGTACATTGGTTACACCTGAACTACGAATATATTCTGCCGAAATCGTGGTGATCGGTAGCGAGCCTTCAACATCGGTACGTTTAATACGTGAGCCCGTAATAGTCACAATATTGCTTTCTTCTTCATTGTCCTCTTCTGCAGCATGGACTAGCGGCATTGATATGCTCACACTTGCTGCAACAATCAAAGCTTTCTTGAGTGCTTTTGAGATTGCTGTTTGATTATACATTTTCATAGGAATTCCCTTGTTAGTAAGAACATTCTAAGTTGTTAAGAAGCACGGCCTTAAGAAATTAATTAGTAGATCAATATCCTATGCCGCGACAACTAGGATGTACTGATAAAAGTACCTGTATATGAGAAAACAATGAGGGTGAAAATACAATCAGGAAATCTTGAATATAGGTTGAATAAATATTGATTCGTGTAAATTTCATGTTACTTTTTGTCTAGTCTTTACTCTGAATATGCGATTTATAATGTGGACTGGTTTTTCGTTATCTCAATTTACTATAATCAATTAATATAAAATAGCAAAAGCACTAATTATTCGATATTAACGACCACTTCTTTCGTTAACATTTTGAAATAATATTTAAATAAATATTCAACAAAAAAACAATCAAATTTTATTGGAATCGATGTTCGCTCGTGCTCTGATAGAGGTGTAGTTTTGATAGTACACGCAGGGCTCGTCTGCAGAGGTGTTTATCCCTTTGCTACTAAGCTTTAAGCGTTTTAAGAAACTACACCCTGGTTGTTTAAACCCTCATGATCTGCCAATCTGAGGGTTTTTTTTTGAAAGTTATTTTTTCATGCGAAAAAAATAGTTGATAAAATCAAATAAAAACAATATTTTATCAATATATATTCCACATTTCACCTATTGCGAATTGTTGTCGATTTTAATCTAGTAGAAGCTGGATTTATTAACGAATGAAATATTGTTTTTCTATTTGATAAGTATTACTGAAAGACAAAAATCATTACTCATTTGGAGTGTTTAAAAAATATGCTGGTTAATAGCGATGTCCGTCAATCAGGTAAAGGCGATGCTTAATCAAAAAAGAAAACAAACTGCGGATAAAATCATTTTTGAATTATATAAAGATATCGCTAAAATGTACTCACAAATTGAAAGCTATTTGCCACTGGATATTGATTGGTGGTTCGAACGCGTCAATCAGCAGTTGGATGCCTACGCAGGAAGAATGTTATCCATGACTAACAGCGCGGTTGGAAAAAAATAATTGCAGGGTGTTCTCAATAATTTTAGTCAAAAAGCCCAAAACAGCGCCAAAATTACCCCGTCAGAAATCGCCCCTGCGGGTGCTCAGCTAGGAAACTTGAACCGTGTTACAACTTTTGGAAAGGACTAGTCAAACCTGGCCCGTGAGTGGAGCGAATGCTTTGGGTCTTCCCTGCAAATTGCGCCTTGTTCAACTGATTTTTTAAGTTCAGTCGCCTAGCTGAGCACTGAAACATGCATCTTGAGGTGGAACGGGTATATATAATCAGAGGTTATTTTACAGCCGACAATTCCCTGTAACTACTTGAAAAGGATTCCTCATAAGGATTAACCCTATCACTCAACTGTACAGCGTTCATAAAAGTATCGGGGTACGCTGACTGGTAATTATCTTCCAGTATGTAGCCTTTTTTTGGAATTGTAATTATTCTAGTGCATAACGAGTACTTCTTAAAAATACGTCTTAAATGGCAAATGGTGTGGGTGACACCCTGTTCACCGGTAAAGATGTTGCCTCTCCAGCAAGATTCAATAAGGTCTTGGCGAGAGACTAGTCGTCTTTGATTTTCGAGTAAGTGAACTAGCACTTGCCATAATTTACTGCGCAATCTGATTTGAGTATGATCAAATTGAATCGATTGCATTTGCATATTAAGGGGATGTCCGGAAAGTGTCAGACAGGGTAATTCGGTTACTAAACTATTATAAACTGGCATAATACTGATCCTCGTAACAATTCTTATTATACGAAACTGTTCGTATTAAACTACGAATGCGTTCGTATAACAAGTTCTTTTTACTATTTATTAGTATTTTTCTGCAAGCTTATATTAATGGGCTGGTTTTTCTTATAGCCAAAATACTCGTTTTGAACCTAATTTAAAGGTTGAGCCTTGTAAATTCAGGTTGTCTGTAGTCAAACAAATGGGATTCTATGCTGCTAAATATGTAGCCCTGTTTGGAGAGGGTTGTTATTGAAGCCTCAATTTTTTGTTGTTTTAGCATCTTTCTTAAATGGCAGATCGTATGGGTAACGGCTTTTTGCCCAGTGTAATTATTACCATGCCAGCATTCCTGGATTAGAGCATCTCTGGTGACTAATCGATTAGAATTGTCGACCAAACAGTAAAGAACAGAAAAAAGTTTACCCCTGAGGCGAATAACTTTTTCGGGGGTTGCGATGGTTTGAAACATCGGGTCCAAAATACAATTTGCAAAGGTTTTTGTCTCCGATTCAAATGGTTTGCTATTTTGTTGCATAAATTTGTCCCCCACAGATTCAGATTGAACGATCAGCACAATAGCTAATTGTTCGAATTAATCAATTCTTACATATTTATTACCTGCTAATCCCACTCTTAATGTGTCGCTTGGTTTCAAAATGTTGCTGCTTTCCATCGATTTTATTGGCAGTGATTATTACTTAGACGCCTTAACTACCAAATTGGTCGCATTTAGCAGGATAATTGTTTTAATTTGTCGATAATTTTTGAATCATTAACTTATTTCTCGCAGTGATCGGACAGCGATTACCTGAATTTGGGTTAATAATTGACTAAAAAAAAGACTAGAAAGACTTATATAGTTCGTTACAGTGTTTTTACACTTAAATTAGTGGTGTCTTGACTTGCTTGGATCCCATGCCTGCTGTACAATCCCGCCCGTCTCGGCATAGCTGAATTAGTGATTGGCTAGGCTTAATTTATATAATTTATTATTTTGGAGTAATTAAATGTCACTAAGTGTAGAAGCAAAAGCAAAAATCGTTAGCGAATATGGTCGTGAAGAAGGTGATACTGGTTCTCCTGAAGTACAAGTCGCTTTATATAGTCACCAAATTAATCATCTACAAGGTCATTTCAAGCAGCATATTCATGATCATCATTCTCGTCGAGGATTGTTAAGGATGGTTGCTCAACGTCGTAAATTGCTGGATTACTTAAAAGGAAAGGACGTCGCACGATATACCTCTCTGATTGGTAAACTAGGTCTACGTCGTTAGAAAAAAAATCTTTTAAAAAAGGGGCTTCGAGCCCCTTTTTTGCTATATTGCGGTACCACTCATTGGCTGGGTTGTATCATTCAGGTCTAGGTTATTCTATTGAGGTTTTCGAAAAGACATCAACTGAATAAGCTAGGCGTTAGTTAAAATATTAATAAGGAAATAGTATGAATCCTATAAAAAAATCATTTAAGTACGGTAGCAGAACCGTTACTTTAGAAACCGGCGAAATCGCCAGACAAGCTTCTGGCTGCGTTATCATTGATGTTGAAGGTACCACTGTATTAGTTTCTACAGTCGGCAAAAGAGAAATGCGTGAAGGCCAAAGCTTTTTCCCATTGACCGTTAATTATCAAGAAAAACGTTATGCTGCAGGTAAAATCCCGAGTGGTTTTATTAAACGTGAAAATCGCCCATCAGACGGCGAGACTTTAACCGCTCGATTGATTGATCGCCCTTTGCGTCCTTTATTTCCTAAAGGCTTTATGAATGAAGTACAAATTGTTTGTACGGTGATTTCAATTAATCCACAGGTTGACCCTCAATTGGTGGCATTGTTGGGCGCATCTGCCTCTCTGTCGGTTTCAGGTCTTCCGTTTGGCGGTCCGGTTGGTGCGGCAAGAGTTGGTTACAAGAATGGTGAATACATTCTTAACGGTAGCGTTGACGAAATGCTTGATTCGGAACTGGATTTAGCCGTGGCCGGGACCGAAAACGCGGTTCTTATGGTTGAATCTGAAGCCAAAGAATTATCTGAATCAGTGATGTTAGGCGCTGTGATGTTCGGTTTTGCTGAAATGCAAGTGGCTATTAAGGCGATCAAAGAATTTGCCGCTGAAGTGAATACCCCTAAGTGGGATTGGCAAGCACCAGCAGAAAATACTGCGGTTATTGCTCAAGTTGAAGCCAGTGCCAAAGAAGCGATTACTGGTGCTTACGCGATTGCTGATAAAATGGCTCGTCAAGACAAGTTAGCTGAAATCAAGCAATCTACGGTTGAAACTTTAGTCACTGATGCCGAGGATTCTCCGTCAGAAGAAGATGTGAAAGGGGCTTTCTCTAAAACTGAAAAATCTGTTGTTCGCTCACGAATTATTGCCGGCGAAGCAAGGATCGACGGTCGAGAACACGATATGGTTCGTGCCTTGTATATCCGTACCGGCGTATTGCCAAGAACTCACGGCTCAGCCCTGTTTACCCGCGGCGAAACCCAAGCCCTTGTGGTTGTTACATTAGGTACTGAACGTGATGGGCAAATCGTCGATGGATTATTTGGTGAGTCAAAAGAAACTTTTATGTTGCACTATAACTTCCCTCCTTACTGTGTTGGTGAAGCTGGATTTATGGGGGCACCTAAACGCCGCGAAATTGGTCATGGAAAATTAGCCAAACGCGGCATGCAGGCGGTTATTCCTTCAAAAGAAGATTTCCCTTACACCATTCGGGTGGTTTCTGAAATCACTGAATCTAACGGCTCTAGCTCAATGGCTTCTGTTTGCGGTACTAGTTTGGCGTTGATGGACGCAGGTGTTCCTACCAACGCGGCAGTTGCCGGTATCGCGATGGGGCTGGTTAAAGAGGGTGATAGCTACGTAGTGCTTTCTGATATCTTAGGTGATGAAGATCATTTAGGTGATATGGACTTTAAAGTGGCAGGTACCGAAGCCGGTATCACGGCATTGCAAATGGATATCAAGATAGAAGGCATTAACCAGGAAATCATGGAAAAAGCCCTTCATCAAGCCAAAGGCGGTCGTTTGCACATTCTAAAAACAATGAATGAAGCAATTGCTAAGCCGAATGATGATATCTCAGAATATGCTCCAAGAATTACCCTGGTTAAAATCGACCCTCAAAAAATCGGCGATGTGATTGGCAAAGGGGGTTCTACCATCCGTGCACTAACCGAAGAAACCGGTGCTACCATCGAAATTGAAGACGACGGTACGGTTAAAATTGCGGCAGTGGAAAAAGCTTCGGCTGATCTGGCTATGCAGAGAATTAAAGAATTGACTGAAGATGTTGAAGCAGGCAAAACTTATAACGGTAAAGTGGTCAAAATTGCCGACTTTGGCGCGTTTGTTGAGTTTATGGGTAATAAGACCGGTTTATTACACATCTCCCAAATCGCCCATGAGCGAGTTAACAAAGTGGCCGATTATCTAAAAGTTGGTCAGGATTTGGATGTGAAAGTTCTTGAGGTTGACCGTCAAGGTCGAATTCGATTAAGCCGTAAAGTATTGCTTGATCCACCAGCGCCTCAAGAAGAAGCGCCAGCTCCTGAGGGAACATCCTCAGAAGATCAAGGCAGTAATGAAGAAAGTTAATATTATTTTCGTCATTTGAAGTCTAAAAGCCGCGTATATCGCGGCTTTTTTAATCTATCCACAAACAAGCCTCTCAAAAGATTGAAGCGTTGCACGACAACCAATTTGTTGTAACTCGTGTAATCGGGCCTGATATTTTTCACAAAATGGTTTTTTCATTGCCTGGTCCTGACCGACTGTGCGGCTTATGTCGCTTAGCCAGCCTGTGAGACCAGCGCATTGTTCATCAGTATCCAGCAATGCTGTATTTTGACGACTAAGAAGCTTTGCTAAGAAACTATCAGTTTCGGTTTGGTAGTCATCACCTGAAAGGAGTTTATTTCTGTAAGCGATGCCTTTGGCGAGCATTTCCTGGTCAATATCATAAGAGACATTACGCAGATTCTGTGATCCTTCAAAGACAATATAGTCGGCGACTTCTCGAGGTTTATATCGGCTGATACGCATTTTTCCATTGAGATCAAACCATTGGTAATAGGTTGTCATGGTCGATTGGGCTAGGGTTGCTTTTTTGGGTTGAATATTCTTCTGTTGTTCTGATTGGGTATGGACTAAGCTGGCCAGAAAACCGGGGATTTGGTAATGGCCGATAATAATACCAGCACTAAAACTGACGAGTAGTGCAATCGCTAAATCGCTACGGTTTTTGGGTGGACGTTTATTCAAGTTTTTTCTCCATTGATTACAGCGATCCAAGGGCACCGAGCCAGATATGAGTCCATAACTCATACCCGGGATTATACTCTTTCACAAGCAGGGTACATCATATCAACCATAGTAATTCAAATCTTCTAAATGATTATCCAAGGGGGTCGGTAGCAAAATTGCATTATTTTATCGTGGCCTGACTAAACTCCTTCAAAATAAATCCTAATTAAGGTTGTACAAAATCAAACCATTCTATATAATGCGCGTCCCAAATCGGCTAAACCCCGACTTGAATGGCCTTTGAAAAGGCCCTGTGGCACAGTTTATATAGGGTGTCATGACAACCGACCTGATTTTGGTCGATAAGAATTTTAATCCGCGTTTCTTAATTTATTAGGGAAGGGCGGTTTTTAACTGTTTATTAATTAACTTTGGAGTTTCTTTGCTATGGCTAAGCAGCGAATCCGAATACGCTTAAAATCGTTTGATCACAAGCTTATCGATATATCGACACTTGAGATTGTCAACACCGCCAAGCGTACTGGTGCACAAGTTCGTGGTCCTATTCCATTACCTACGCGAAAAGAGCGATACACTATATTGGTTTCTCCTCACGTGAATAAAGACGCACGAGATCAGTATGAAATTCGCACTCACAAGCGCATGGTAGATATAGAAGAACCAACAGAAAAGACAGTCGACGCACTAATGAAGCTAGATTTAGCAGCTGGTGTGGATGTACAGATCAGTCTTTCGTAACACAAGTATGAGTCGTCTGAACGGTATTTTGATCAGTCAGGCGGAATTTTAGTTGCGTTGTTCAGGGCAATGAAAGAATTGTCTGATGAAAACAACAGTCAAGTAAGCAACATTAATAGAGGGTTTTTAACATGGCAATCGGAATTGTTGGTCGCAAATGCGGCATGACCCGAGTGTTCGATGAAAACGGTGTTTCTACACCGGTTACTGTGATTGAAGTAACTGCAAACCGAATTACTCAGGTTAAAACAAAAGACATCGACGGCTATCAAGCAATCCAGGTTACAACCGGTGAGCGAAAAGCGAATCGCGTAACACGTCCAGCAGCAGGACACTTCAAAAAAGCAGGTGTTGAAGCGGGACGCGGACTTTGGGAATTTCGAACAGATTCTTTAGACGGCTTTGAAGCTGGTGGAGAAATTAAAGTCGATATTTTTGAAGATGGACAGATTGTTGATGTCACAGGTAGCTCAAAAGGTAAAGGGTTTCAAGGCGGTATTAAACGCTGGAACTTCACCATGCAAGACGCTACCCACGGTAACTCGGTATCTCATAGGTCAAACGGATCTATTGGTCAGAACCAATCGCCGGGTAAAGTTTTCAAAGGCAAAAAAATGTCTGGTCACATGGGCGCGGAGCGGTCAACCACACAAAACCTAATGGTAGTTCGTGTTGACGCTGAGCGAAATATTCTTCTCATTAAAGGTGCCGTACCGGGCTCCAAAGGCGGGGACGTAATCATTTGTCCTGCTGTTAAGCTTTAAGGAGAATAGATAATGGAAATTAATTTATCTGTAACTGGCAAAAAGAAAGGTTCTTCGGTTGAACTATCCGATGTGGCTTTCGGTCGTGAATTTAACGAAGCGCTAGTTCATCAAGTCGTTGTTGCATATATGGCAGGCGCTCGCGCAGGCACTCGTGCTCAAAAGAATCGTAGTGATGTAAGCGGTGGTGGTGCTAAGCCTTGGAGACAAAAAGGAACGGGTCGCGCCCGAGCAGGAACTATTCGTAGTCCAATCTGGCGTACTGGTGGGGTAACCTTTGCTGCACGTCCTCAAGACTATTCACAAAAAGTCAATCGCAAAATGTATCGCGGCGCAATGCAGTGCATCTTGTCTGAGCTCGTTCGTCAGGAACGTTTGCACATTGTTGAGTCTTTTGAAGTGGATTCACCAAAGACCAAAGGTCTAGTGAGCAAGTTGGCTGAATACGGTTTGACCGAAGCTTTGATTGTTTCTGACAAAGTTGATGAGAATTTATACTTGTCTGCAAGAAACCTCCACAAGGTGGACGTTCGTGATATTCAAGCATGTGACCCTGTTAGTTTGATTGCTTTTGACAAAGTCGTCATGACTGTTGATGCAGTGAAAAAATTAGAGGAGTTGTGGGGATGAACCAAGAAAGAATCATGAGCATTTTGTTGGCTCCACACGTTTCTGAAAAAGCAAGTTTTGCAGCAGATCGCGGCGAGTTTGTTTTTAAAG
>CAZOBX010000049.1:0-28671 GCA_964578045.1 uncultured Kangiella sp.
GAAATAGATGATGCTAAACAGGCATTCGCTTAATGCTATTTATGCCAGTCTTAAAGATCAATAATTTTCCCGTTCGACTCATTCTACACCAACAATATAATTAATTTGTGAGTAGTCGATGATTTATCACCGCACTGTAAAAACTTTCTGTTTATTCTACCTGTTTTCACACATTTCATTATGCTTGGGGGCCCCTGGCGATATTCTCTATCAAAATCAGTTTGACACAAATGCACAAGTAACCAATGACTGGACTCGAAGCAGTGGTAATGGCAATGATTTTCAAGCTAATACGGCCTTTTTTAGTAGTAGCCCGCGCTCTTTACGTATCAGAGACGGCTCAGGAGGAACAAGTAATAACGGCTTAATAAATGCCGCCGTACCTAATGCTGACGTCAGTTTTTGGTTACGCCAAAATACTGGAGGGAATGGACCGGAAGACGGTGAAAATTTGGAGTTTTATTATTTTGATAGCAGCGGAAGCTGGATTTTGTTAGCGACTTATCTCGGTGCTGATGCAGCAGGTACCATTTATAATGAAACCTTTAGTTTACCTGCTGATGCATTACATGGAAACTTACGCTTTCAATTTAATATGACTGCAGGCGGAAATGCCGATCGTTGGTACGTCGATGACTTTATAGTCACCGAAACAGCTCCCTCCGAGTTAATTCCGCCAATCGCAAATGACGATAACGGAAATACCGTGACCGCTGGAAGCGTCAATATTGACTTGGCTAGTAATGACACCGATGCAGATTCCGGCATAAATATCGCCAGCATTAACATCGTTACTGGAGCAACTAACGGCTCAGTGATTGTTAACCTTGACGGTACAGTCGACTACACTCACGATGGTGGTATAACTACTACTGATTCGTTTACCTATACAATAAATGACAACGCCGGCAATATTTCCAACGTGGCGACAGTTTTGCTAACCATTCAACTTCTCAGTTGCGAAACCTACGCTGACGACTTTAATTCCGGAACAACGAATAATAATACCGGTACCCAAAATTTTTCCACAGACTGGAATTTTCGTTCTGTAACTCAAGGCGGGTTAGGTTTTGCTCAGATGGCAAACAATCGGTTACAGTTACAAGGTAACAATAGCATCGATAATAACCTGAGCGATCCATACGACTATGACAATAATTGGGCGGAAAGAAATGTCGATCTGGGCGCTTATATCAGTGCCACACTTAGTTTTGAATTTATAGCTGTAGGCACGTTAGAAACGGAAGACGAAGCGCTACTGGAAATATCCAATGATGGCGGTGCCAGTTTTACCACCTTGCAAATCTTTAATGGCTATACCACAACCACAACAGTTTCGGTAAACATAGATATTTCCAGTTATATCAGCACTAGCTCGGATACTCGAATAAGAATACGTATTCAAGAAGACGATAACTCTACCGCCTGTTGTTTTGGTGCGACCGGTGAATATATTGAAATTGAAAACCTCGAAATTCAAGCCTGTAGCGCTGCAGCCGCTGTTGACCATTACCGCATAGAACACGACGGTGTTGGACTGACTTGTGAAGCGGAAAGCATTACGATCAAAGCCTGCGCTGATAGTAACTGCGCCGCTTTAAGCAGCAATTTGGTCAGTTTGGATTTTCAAGCTGATGGAATTACCCAAAGCTCCCCATCTTTTACAGGCAGTACTGTGGTTAGTTTAGTCCAAACGACACCAGACATTTTAAGCTTGTCAGTCGCGAACCCAACGATTGTTGCTAGTAACCCATTGATTTGCGACGATGGTATTGGAAATAGCTGCGATATTGTCTTTACCGATACCGGATTTAAATTTTATGCCGACGGAGTGGTTGATGCCCTCGGTAATCAAATAGCCGGCAAAACATCCAATATAGCGCCAGGAAATCAATCGCTCACCCTCAGAGCAATCCAAGCTAACCCGGCAACCGGTCAATGCGACGCATTGATTAATAATGCCACTGAAAATATTGGGTTTGCTTACCAATGCAGTGACCCTGCCAGCTGCGCAATAACTAGCAACGGAATGGCCATTAATGGCTCTCAAATCATCGATGATGTCTCAAGTGGATATACCAATATTAGTATCAGTTTTGATGCCAGCGGAACTGGTACGCTGACACTCAACTATCTAGATGCCGGTGAAATTAGATTATTAGCTAACGCCAACTTAGATGTTGGTGGAGTGGCGACAGTTAATGTTCAAGGCAGCAGCAATTTATTTAAAGTTCGCCCTTTTGCTTATGACATTCAAGTCGCTGGCAATCCTGACGCCACCACGGCATCCGACCCAATTTTTGCAACCGCTGGAAATAATTTTAATACTACAATTCGTAGTATACTGTGGCAAAGTGGTGATGATTTAAACAATGATGGCGCGGCTGATGCTGGAGCAGACTTAACCGACAATGGCACCACACCCAATATAACTAACATATCCGGTAGCATCACATTGACTCCAATACCTCAGATAGTCACTAATAGTGGTGCCCTTGGAGTGGCATCTGTGAACTTTAGTGATTTTTCTTCAGGTACTGTCTCAGTTTTACAATCCTGGAATGAGGTCGGTATTATGACCATTAATGCTTCTACACCCGCCTTTATGACAACTGGTGGAGCCATAGCAGGAACCCGAACCAATATCGGTCGTTTTATTCCAGACCATTTTGCAATGAGTTCACCTGTCATTATCGAACAATGTGGCTCATTCACATATGCAGGATTTTTTGACGGCGTCAATCCGGGCCTCGATAAAAATGGTCAGACTTTCGATGTATCCGGGACCATCACCGCACAAAATTTGTCCAATGCGACTACTCAAAATTATGTGGGGACTTTTGCAAAACTTTTATCCACTGATATATCCCTGCAAGGATTTAACGCAACGACCAGTACGAACGCCACTGGCAGAGTTAATTTTTCGCCAGCAGCACTTAATTTTGTCAATGGCGTGAGTGGTTACTCCGACCCTGTTGTTGACTACCAATACGATATCATCGCTGCACCGTTTAATTTAAGACTCGACCTGAGCGCGACCGATTCAGATAGCGTCACCAGTGGCACAATCAATTCCAATGAGTTTGAAGTTCGTCTCGGTCGGATGCGACTAATCGACAGTTACGGTCCAGAAACAGCCAATCTTGAAATGCGTTTATTCATCGACTATTTTGATGGAACCAGTTGGATCATTAATACTCAAGATAGCTGTTCGACCTATATCGATAGCAATGTGAGTTTTGACCTGACCTCCTACACTGATCAATTAGCCGATGGTGAAACCAGCATTTTCGCACCAATGCTGGCGGAAACGGTTGTCAATGGAATGAGTGATGCGTCTAATGGACTTTGGTTTAATGCGCCGGGTAATAATAATTTTGGCAGCGTTTTGGTTGAGCTGGATCTCTCTACTCAAAGCTGGTTACGGTTTGACTGGGATGCCGATGTCATTTTAGATGATGCCAGCGCACGATTAAATTTTGGCTACTATCGTGGCAGTGACCGAGTCATTTATTGGAAAGAGGTTCGCAACTAGTTAGTCGTACTCGTCTAATTCCTGAGGCTCATTTTGTCGCATCATTTCTAATAGCTGAATAGTAATTTCTACAAAGTCGTGGTCGGTAATAATTCCTTTTAACTGGTTTTTTTTATCAACAACCGGCAAGCATCCGAACTTATATTTGTGCAATATTTTTGCCGCATTTTCGACCCTGAGATTGGGTGTTACCGTGGTTAAATTTGTGGTCATAATATCAGCGATCAATGTGCCGGATTCGAGTTTGTTTAGTTCATCATCATCGACCAGCGATTGTGATGAGTTACCACGAGATAAAACATCTCTTTGAGAAACCAACCCCAACAACTCTCCTTCATCACCAACAATAGGAATATGTCTAAACCCTTTTTCCTGCATTAATTGACGGGCATCGGCGAGGCTATTAAAGCGAGACAAAGTCACTGGATTAACTGACATGACATCTTCGATAGTAACCATGAGTATGGCTCCTGTGAGTTAGTTTTCAGTATTACCAGCGTACAACTTTCGAGTGGATAATGCCATGACTAAGATCAAAAAAGTGCGACTCTCAGAACAGACAAAACTTGGTAGGCCGGCAAGCCTTTCCCGGCATTCTATCAGCATTCACCATTTTCTCGGCAAAGCTTCCGCGTCCTGGTTATTCACATGGATGTGATGTATGCAGTTTTTGCTGGAGCAAAAAACTGTCACGCACCTTGCCTAGAGCACCTACTTTTGGTACCTACATCCATGTAGGCAAAGGCTTGCCGACCTACCGTGAACCTATCAAGGCACCAAAGTTAACACAGACTGCAAATTATCCTGAACCTTTTCCTGACTGATCCAGTGATGCCTGAAATTTCCTTTGGAATAATCAACTGCTTGATCTTGATAATGGTGATCAGTCACAACCCCTGACTGACCGGTTGGATTTATTCCCCAGCTGTTTTCAACATCACCAAAATCAATAACTCGTCGGGTCGAGGGCCCCATGATAATCTTTAGCTCATCACCATCCCTCTTGAACATTAAATTATTGATCGCTTCTACACCGGCTTCACTCGGCAATGGCCCGACATTAAAGAATTTATCCAAAGGCGAAACCTTTCCAAGTGGATGTTCATGTACCATTTTTATATCACCTTGCCAACTCCACTGGGCTAAATCATCGCCGAAACGATCGACTAAGAAAGAAGTGGACAGCTGCCAAGCTTGTACAACTAATTGCTCTCTGGTTTCCAATTGTTTTGTATCGACATTGTCCCACCAAAGCGAATTTTCATTGTCAAGAATTCGCCAGATAGAACGGTCCATCAAAAAACCGAATTGAAAATTATTATATAAATCTTCGCCGATTTCATCCATCATGATCAAACTCATTAGCTTGATTCTAAATCGATTATAAATGGTTGCACCGATTTCTTTGGGTGAATGATTACCTTGCCAATTAGTAAAATGTTCTAGCGCTTGAGATTCTATTAGGTTTAAATCTGATGATCTATTTTTTAATATAGGCACCGCTATCTGTTGAAAGAATTTGGCACTGGGTGTGGTATTATCCATCAACATTTTTTTCATATCTTGTGGATTAAATTTTTCTTTTTCAGCCAGTAATTTAGCGATACGTGTTGGCCGATCTGTTGGTGAATAATATCCCGGAACTAGGCCGTCCCCCATATTGGCCGGTTGATTATTGGCGGTATATAAAACACCCAACTCAGGATTAATTTGCTGAGGGTTATGTGAAAAATCATAGTAACCCAAAATGTCGTCGTTACCGCTCGCGCCATCCAGAATAAATTTTGGATTAACATGCGCCGGTCTGATCGGTAGTTTTGCGCTTGCCCACCAGGCGATATCACCGTTAGAGTTGGCGTACATCAAATTCAACCCTGGCGCATGGATCATTTTGGCAGATTCCCGCGCTTTTTCTAAAGTATTGGCGGACGCCAATGAATAAAAGGCTTCAATCATTTGATTTTCGGTGTTCAAGAAGCTCCACCAAAGCGCAACTGGCTGTGCAACTTTATCCAGCCCATATTTACCGCCTTCCACTGAATCGTAAATGTGGTTGACGAGCGTTCCATGACGGGTAGTTAATAATTCTAACGAAACATCTTCGGCGTCTTTAACTTTTATCACTTCGGTTCTTTTTTGAAAGTCTTGCCAATGATCGATCGCCCAGTATTGACCGCTATTTTCTGGATTGATTTTTTCTGCATATAGATCCATGTCGTCATTTTCGAACATGGTAAGCCCCCAAGCATGCTCTTTGGTCATACCTAACATAGGGACTGGTACCAGGCCTAAATAATGCCCATATATTTCTGTAGTGTCAGAAGTTAACTGCGCTTCATACCAAACCGAGGGTTGACTAAAACCGATATGAGGGTCGTTAACGAGAATGGCACGCCCCGACTCACTGCGTTTTGGCGCAATTAGCCAGCTGTTACTACCGTGAAAAAGACCTGATGATTGGAGGTTTTCTACGATTTGACTCACTTCAATGGATAAGCTTTTAGTTATCATCGGGTCAACGGGAATTTGTTCAAAACCGGGCGTATAAAGAATGCCCATATCTTTCAAATAGTTTTCACCAAGCTTTTGTGAAAGATGAGAAACCAGCGGATCATCTCTTAACCCTTGAGCAAAAGAAAACGCCATAAAACCGGCAATCGAGGCCATATCTTCTAAAGTATAGTGATGAGCAGGAATGCCGATTATTTCAAACTCTACTGGCGCGGCGCCATTGTCAACAAACTGATTAACACCGTCCAGGTAACTTTGCATAATCGCTATCATGTGTGGGTCGGCGCGTTTTTTGACTGCCTCGATCCATTGCTTTGCAAAATAACCTAATCCTAATGTTCTAAATAATTTATCCACCCCAACTAATTCTTCGCCCAAAATTTCAGACAGTTTTCCTTGCGACAAACGTCGGCTCATTTCCATTTGAAATAAGCGATCTTGTGCATGAACGTAACCAAAAGCAAGATAAAGATCCGCATCATTCTTAGCCTTTATATGAGGGATACCATAATTGTCATAGGACACAATCACCAATTCACTTAAACCACTTAGTTTTAGTTGACCATCTCTTTGCGGATTTTTTCCTTGTAAATAGACATAACCGCCCAAACTAGCCAAAACAATAATTAGTAATAGTGAAAATAAGATTTTTTTTAACATTTTATTTTTCCAAAGCGTTAGTTTCAGTCTTCGATTGTCTTATTGTATCGCATACAAACGACCATAGTGGAGCAAGTGTAGATTACGGGCGAGCAAGGTTGCCTGCCCATCCCGGAACATCGTCGCACCGCCAGTGGCATACAGTCCATCCGTGGACATCGCCACGCCTCCATCCATGGCTCAATGTGGCATACAGTCCATCCGTGGACATAAAAAACCCCCGAAAATCGAGGGTTTTTTTAGTTCGCACTAATTTCGAATTGCGAGATTTCTAATCTTAGTCATCCAACAAGGTTGGATCAATAACCTGAACAGCGGTACCGCCACTAGCCAAGAAACTCACAATCTGAGTTTGCATTTCAGTGGTGACGTTAAGTAGGCCTACAGGGTCACCGGAATCATCGGCTGGTTGTAGAACCGTTGTATGAAGACCTTGGTTCAATTTGGTAAATAATCGATCGCCTACGACAAAACCAGGATCATCTGCAGCCACGGTTGTCAATCCAAACGAACGAGCTAATGGCTCTGTACCAGAAAGAGGCGCAGTGGCAACTGAGTTAGGTACGGTCGCATCATCGAGGACTTGCAACAATAATGTCGGTACCGCATTTGCCTGCGCAAGTACCGCAGTATTTACCGGATCGCTTGAATCAAGTGCAGTTTGTGCTGCAAATAGGAATTGCGCATAGAGAGCCGCAAAAGTAGGGTCGCTAACATCAATTCCAGCCGCCGCTGCAATCCCAGCGCGAACGCTCGGGCCAAAGGCTAGAGACGCATCAAGCATTAGGGCAATACCGCCACCGGGATTGGCTAGTCCTGCCGCTTTTATATTATCTGAATAGGCAATCATGCCTGTACCAACCATACCGCCCAAAGAATGTCCGATAAAAGAAATTCTATCAGGATCAAAATCAACACCGCCTCCGTCAATATCCATAAATGCTATCGATTTTTCCAGGTATAGCAGATCAAATGTTGCTTGGCGGTTGTTGTCTCTGGCCACCAACAAATTACCTAAATTAGTGGTATGAGCACCTGCTGGATCGGCAATTCCGTCGGCGCCTGCTGCACCAGTCGCATTATCAATATAATCTATACCAAAGGTACGCTCTCTCAATCCGCCAGCCACATAGTCTTCAAAAAGACTAATCAACCCGCCAGTTGCTTCAAATAATAGGACATGAGCTTCGTTATTCGCGTCAATGCCATGCAATGGCAAATCCATAGCAACCGCTGCGGTGCAGCTTGCTGCAAGAGCATCAGCAATACCAACCATGTTGGTTCTATCACCGGTAATTCCATGTTGGAAAATAGCCACAGGATAACCCTCTGCTGGCTTAGGGCAATCTCCTGGTTTAGGCATTGCTATAAGCAAAGGCACAGTTTCTACAGCGTTGATTTGTGGCAAAGGATTAGCATAAGTTAAGTTGCCCAAAGGAGTTGGGTTAGGGACAAAGCCACCCGCTCCGTCGGGAACAAATTCTGCGGTTCTCCAAAAAGTATTTAACGGAGCCGTTGGGTTTTCTACTGAGGGAACTCCTAACATATAATTGAGGGTGATTTGTCCTTCGTAAAGGTCCGCCAGATCCGCCCCGCCTGGAATAAAATCTCCTGTATCTGAAAACAGGCTACTAAAACTCATGACAGGTATAGCACCCGCAGCGATAGCACCATCTATATATACCGCTTTGGCGGTTTGCATCACTGTGCCAATTGATTGCACAGTAAATTGATAACTGAGAATAATACTATCGGCAGCGGGTCCACCATCCGCACTATAGGCCGCAGCTTCCATCGCGTTGACCAATTGACGTACTGGTTCTAAAGCTGCTTCTGCAGATTCTGGATCAAGTGCAGTCGCCGACTGAGCGATTGCATATTGAGAATCATGAAGAATCGGTTGTCCATCACTGTCCATCAAACCGTTGGTTAGTACAACCATATAAGACCCTTGTTGTTCAAACGGAACAGTCGGGATAATCGCTATTGATGTTGCTCCTGTGGCTTGTACCACATACTCTAAATTAGCGGTCAATTCTCTTTCAACGCTAGTCACCGGACCAGTCGGACCAATGACGCCGGGAGAAACTTCTCCTCTGAATACATTGACTTTATATAAACGTACAGTGCTTCCACCAACTACTGTGGATGCATCAACGCTAAGATTTGCATCCAGACTAGTAAAATTGATAGCGAAAGGCGCGACCGCAGACCAACCATCTAGTCCACTAATGGCTACCGAAGGATCAGAAAAATCTGTCTCGTCGGCCACAGGAATATTTAAGGTTAAATCAAGTGTTTCACTAAAAAGTAAATCATTAGGTACTGGTATAGAACCCGTAGAAGGCGCATAAGTCGCAGCCATTCTTACCGGTACATTTTCTGTCTGCGCAGGTAATGGATCATTGACCCCATCGCCACCACAGCCCAGCATTCCAATAGTAATACCGACACCAGTCGCTATTGAGAGTAAAAAGTTTGGTTTGTTCATACAAATCTCCTGTTATTTTTCTACTTCTAATCCTACGATTTAAAAAATTCGGCCTGTTCTGGCTGGGCTAATTATTCTAATAATTGTATTTATTATTATTCTGTTTGACCTTGGTTTAAGCTAAAAGTAACTCTCGCAATTAATCCTTTCGATAGTTGAACTGCCCAATCCTACCCGCTTTAACGGGTAAAACGCAAGTGCTCTGACCAGACAAAAAGCAATTATCCACATTATTTTTTGCTTAACCTGATTTATGCAGTCTTTTGGCTGTTTTTTAACCATTCAGCTAGCGGCCGAGTCACCGTTAGCTGGCAACCTTTCAAGTTTCTTTTAAAAAGCGTGATTCTAATGTTTTAGTTTGTCTGGAAATTTGACTAATTTTTTCGATCGCTTTGGCGACAACCTCTATCCGCTCTGAGGTTTTAGGGTGAGTTGCCAGCAGTAAGGTCTTATTTTTATTGTCAATTGAATCAACCAGTTGCATCACTGACAAATAAGCGTAAGGGTCATATCCCGCCCTGGCGGTTAATACCACTGCCCTGATATCCGCGTCCAATTCATCATCTCTTCCAAGACCTTTAGTATAAAGTGTATGCGTCACATCAAATAATCCTTTAGCAATTGCAGTGTTTCTTGATGATTTCTTGCTATAACCCCCTTTGCGAGTTTGGTTGGCGTCGGCCGCGAGAAAAGCCAATTCACCAATATTTGAAAAAGAGCTACTTTTTTCGATCGCTTTGACTTGATGCTGTCTCGCAACATGACTAATTTCATGAGCGAGTATTCCAGCGAGTTCAGCTTCAGAAGATAATCGGTCAATGACTCCAGAAGAAATAATAACGAAACCACCAGGCATAGAAAAAGCATTAAAGTCGGGCGTATCAATCACCATAAACTGCCATTGTTTCTCTTTACTACCTGATTGGCTAGCCACCCAGCGACCCACTTTATTGACATATTTCTGTAACGATTCATCTTTATGCAAACTGGAGGAACCCAATATGATTGCCGCCATTTTTCGGCCGATTATGGTTTGCTGATTTTCATCTAAATGATTGCCGGAAATAACCTTGGCGCTGGTTTTAGCGATATTACCGACATCATATCCCCCCACTTTAAGTCCACCACAGGCCAAAAGAGCCCACATTAATAGTATTGCTATTACGCTATTCAAGATGGATTTAGTCATGAGCACGCTCCTGATAATCGATTGCTTGATTGACCAGTTCGCCTTTTTTGGCGAATTCCTTTGCCTGAGCGAGAGTGATTTGAAATCGTTCCGCATGTTTTAAGCCGACAAAATCTGGCGTAGCATTTTTTATGTCGGTTTCTCCAATCCCTCTGACACCCGTGGTAGCGGTAATATTGCTATGCCCTTGCCGTAAACTGACAAATCCTTTATTAGATCTAGATCCTCGTTGATTGGCCTGTCGAGCACTTGGTTTAAACCTGACCCTTAACATCGATAACCATGCCGTTGATTCGCCTCCAGTCTTTACCTGATACCAGCCGCCATTACGACTGATTATAGTCACCTGGCTATTCTTAAGCAGCAGACCAACGGTATCAGCCTTCAAACTGGGTGATGCTCTTAACTGAACATCTTTAACCAGAATCGCTGTAATTTGCTCGGCTGTAATTCCCGTAGAAAAGAAACACAACGAACAAAAAATCGCTATATTACTTTTGATAAAAACGTTAGCTAGTCGCATATTCATTCTCCTCTTTGAATATCCTGGTTCAGGTTGATTTTCTAATTAAGGTTTCTGCATTATTCCAGCTTAATTCTTTAGGTTCATACAATTTAACTTTTTCCTCGCGGCCCTTTACTGAAAATTCTCCGCAATAAATAAACTCGAACTTATCTTCACATAAATCTTTTGTCGCTTGGGAAACAAGTACTCTCGCACGACCTTTGGTAACTCCTTCGATACGACTGGCAAGATTAACAGTATCACCAATTGCAGTATAATCAAAGCGCCGTTTAGAACCCAACATTCCCACCACAGCCTCTCCACTATGAATGCCAATGCCTACGTCAAAATCTTGCAATTCTTTTGGTAGTGTTTTTCTAAATGCCAATAAGTTATCGACCATAATTAATGCAGTAACAACTGCATTTTCTGCATGTCTTTCATCCTCAATTGGAGCACCCCAGAATGCCATAACTGCGTCTCCGATAAATTTATCCAGGGTTCCCTGAGTTGAAAATATAGCGTTAACTTGAAGATCAAAATAATCGTTTAAGATTTGCATCACCTGTTCCGCACTTCTTTTTTCTGACAGGCTTGTAAATCCTCGTATGTCAGAAAAAAGCACTGAAACTTGTGACGTTTTGTGAGCCAAAGTCGATGCCCAATTTTTATCGGCAATTAACCGTTTGACGATCTGTGGGTCCATAAATCTAGAAAAGGTCCGCATCGCATGCTGACGTTGCAGGAATTCCATTAATCCCTGGTAAAAACTCAGTAACACATAGCTGCTGGCTAGAATACTCCAGATTGACAAAACACCCAGTAAGATAGAATTTGAACTCGCCCACCAGCTCGAAAGTAGAAATAGTCCCCCTAATCCTATTATGTATAATCCAGAGAATACCAGTTTCTTTTTATAGTCGGAAAAATAACGGTACAGAATAAATAAAATTAGGCCGAATGTCATCAAGACCAATAAACGATAGTCTTTTACCGGTGAGGTAAAATAATTTTGATTGATTAAATTATCTAGCGCTGTCGCCAAGATAGACACGCCAGGATAGTTGGCATCAATAGGCGTAGAACGTAAATCGTGAAGACCGGTTGCTGTCGCACCGACAATCACAATTTTTCCCGCAAACAGCGCTTCATTTTTTTCTTGCTGATAGGTTTCGAAATTGTCCCAGGCATCAACATAAGAAATACTGCTAAATGGAACTTTTTCGAATCCATGATATTTGAGTTGAATTTCCTTTACCTTTTTATTCGAAGAATATTCCTTAGGATAGAGTGTTTTATAAACGGTCAAAGGCAGTGAGGAAAACTGCCAACCCTCAATATCGGTGTAAACAGAATATCGTCTGGAAATATAATCAGTGTCAATAACAAAATCGACTAGCCCTACTTGCCAATACTGGGGTTCTACGATCCATGGTAGCAAAATATTAACACTTTTTTCTTCGCCAGGATCTCCATCAAATTTCGGTTCTGGTACTTTGTTAAATATTTGCTGGGGAATTTGAGAGAGCTTCAGCCTATCGTCACTGTCTTCGTCGGATAAGATAGTAGCAGCAAGAAATATGTCATCTTTTTTCGCTACCGCCTCAGCAAAAGCCTCATCGCCTCTACTGTAAATATCTCTTTCAGATAGAAAAATATCGAAAATAATGGCTTTAGCATTCGCGTATCTCAACCCTTCTATTAGATGAACATGTTGAGTTCTTGGCCATGGCCAATGGCCTACCTGCTGCTCCATTTCCGTTAGGCTTCTATCATCTATTTCAATAAGGATGATTTCATCGCTCGGCCGGGTTTGTTTTGCAACATACCTTACCCAGTAGTCATTATATTTGGCGTCCAATATTTGCCAAAAAGGAAGTTGAAAGGTTAATAACAGGAAACTACCGTAGATTAATAATTGCAGCCAGCGATTATCCTGTAGCCAATGGCCCTTTGTAAAACCTGGTGACTTCATATCGGATTAATTCCCGGTTATTATTTTTATAAAACCCGCAGATATACTTTACTTTGAATAAAGGTTTGCAAAATCGCCTGATCAAGTTTGCCACTTTGAGCTTCCTGAGACAAGATATCCAGAGACAACTCCAAACCAACAGCCTTTTTATAAGGTCTATCTGTCGCGGTTAACGCATCAAAAATATCCGTTATCGCCATGATCTTACTTGGCAATGGAATCTCATTTTTTTGTAACCCCAAAGGGTACCCTGTTCCATCCAATTTCTCGTGATGAGCACCGGCAATTGCAGGAATACCGGCGAGTTCGTCTGTCCAGGGGATCCTTTCAAGAAATTCTTGGGTGTGAACCACATGGGATTGAATTTCGACTCGCTCTGCATCTGTCAAACTTCCCTTGGATATTGACAGCGATAAAAAATCGGCATCGTTAAGTAAACGGGCTGAAAAGGGGTACTCCTGATTTAAAGTGTATCCCGCCATATGAACTAATTCTTCAGCGACACTTTCTTCCATTAAACTGGGTTTGTTGGCTTGAAAAAGGAGCTGTTTGTATTTTTCTAATTTATCCAATTCGGTAAGCAAATCTCGATGCGCGCTATGATCACCAAAACTCATTTTTCTAATATCCGAAATAAGCCCATTACTCGGGTCGTGTTTGTAGCCTTCATTAAGTAACTGCTGATAGTATTTTTTTTCAAGTATCTGTTTTTGCCAATCTATTTTGAGTTCCAGATACTTATAACGGCTGGCATGCAATTTATTCGCTTTTAATAAAACGTTCTCCTTTACTCCAACTTTTCCAAAGTCGTGCAATAAAGAAGCATAACGGATCTCTCTGATTTGATCTTGATCAAAAAACAGGTTTTTATTCACTCCTGAAGTTTCTTTATCTAACATTTCAGCCAATCCAGTAGTCAGCTCTGCAACCCGAAAAGAATGCCCACTGGTTACCGGGTCTCGAGATTCAATTGCGTTAACCGATGCTGAAACAAAACCTTCAAACAGGTTTTGAATGTTTTCAATTAAGTGGCTGTTATCGATCGCAACCGCGGCTTGGCTTGCCAATCCTTCTAACAGGCCTTGTTTGGTTTTGCAAAAACCTAGCTTTAGTTTTTCTTTGCCAGAATATGCTTCTGACACTTTTTCGGAAATTTCCTCCAGAGCAGCGAAAACTGGTTCATGACCAAAGGTGTTGACAAACTGCAGTACGCCTATCACCTTACTTTTGTGATTTTTCATCGGTAATACCAACAACTCTTTGGAACGATAATCTACTTTCTCGTCAAAACTTTTATCAAAACTAAAAGGATAACAATCCTTAAGACTGTACACGTCGAAGATGTTTAGTATTTCTCCGGAGAGAGCCACATATCCTGCAAGAGATTGATTGGTTAATGGAAATCGAACTTCTCGAAAATCAAAACTAATTTTGCTGTTTTGAGTTAACTTAAAAACCAGCTCAGGATCACCAGATGATGATTTTTCGATTAGGTATAAGGACGCGCCTTCACATTTACCAAGTGACCGCCCTTCCTTTAGGACCAATCCCAACAGTTTGTCTAAATCTTTTTCGGCACTCAGTGCAACCCCAATAGCACTCAAATTTTCGCGCTCTTTACTTACGATAAGATGTTGTTTTTCAACATGCCTTAAGTTTGTTTTTGCCAGATGATATTTTAAGGCAGAATCTAAACAAGTTTTAAACTGCTGAGTTGTAAAAGGTGGAACGATTTGTATATCCCCTTGAGCCTGGTCAGAAAAAGACAGATAAAAAAAGTTTCTCTCGGGCTGCAGATTGACTTGTTTGCCTTCATATCCTGGTGAAAAAATAACGACAGAGAAGTTTTTTGGCGATTGAGATTCAGTAAGTTCATTTAAAATTTGATATTCATTCTGGCATATTAACGCCTGGATGTCGGCATCGAATTCTTCTAGCTTACCAACAATAAGAAGAGGTTTGGTTAGACTGGCATCATTTGGTTTATATGGTTTCTTCATTAGTTATCTTTCTGCATTACCTGCTTATAAGAAAATCGCATAATTAAAAGCCGCTCCGAACGAATATACATTACTCCATGGGACACTCAATTTCCATAGATTTCACCATATAGGGGACTGAACCACGGTTTGATTCTTAGTAGGAGACCCTGTGAGCGGTTAAGATGTCCAATCACCTTGGTCATTCATCAGAGTATGGATTAGACTATTGTTAGCCGAATAGTTACACCAGTACTTGGCTAAAAATAGAAATGTGTTTGAACGAATACACGGTTAACATTTTGCTCTGCATCCTGCGGGGGCGCCTCTCTCATTCGATAACCAAAACGCACCTGAATATTTGAATAAGGCGTGTACTCATAAATAATCGAATGTCTGACATTGTGATCTTCCTGAAAATCATTGTCTGGATCATGTAATTCACCGGTAAACTTCATATTGTGGCCTCGGCCCAACTCATAGTTTAATTCGATCAAGCCAACTAATTCAGTTGTTTTTTGATTTCCGAGATTGATTTGAGCGATTTGATTATCCGTGCTAATCGAATCAATTTCTCCCATCAATGTGAAATTATTCCAATGATAAGCGGTAAACATGGACAGGATTTGTCTTTTGCTTTGCTCGCCATCGTTAAAAACATAGGCTCCGCCGATCCGAAACTCATCAAAATAGAATTCTGCCCGAGCTCCCAATTGGAACTTGTTATCATCATTACTCACTGAATTGCTACCGTTGGTTATAAAAAAATTAAACAAAACGCCGTCAGTCAGCAGGCCGTACTCAACGCCGTTATCACTGTTGTCAAAATTGAACCCTGTTACCTGGCGAATAAAAGCGCTGTCATCTTCAATTCGTAATCCGAGTGGCGGCATCATTTTACCAATTTTTATATAATCGCCGTCGTTAAATCGTATAATGATCATCGCCTCTCGGCTTAATGCCGCACCGGGTGAAACTTGTTGATCAAGGTAGAGACTGAGGTCGTCTCGACCAGCTTTTATTTCGGTATAGAACTGTGCCGACTGCACATTAAAACTATTTTGATTTCTGTCACTCGCATCGCTTTTGGAAGTTTCGAAATCGTAACGTAAATTGCCTCCAAACTTAACGAAGTCGTTAAGTTTAGCGAAATCAAGATTGTTTGAATCTGACGCTTCTGCAGGCAACTGGGAATAACCATAAGCATTACCGTAAGAGGTCCGCATTCCGCCGCCAGCGGGGTTAACGTGGCATGCACTACACTCTTGATGAGTCTTAAACGACAGATAAGGCTCGGCCAGTAGATTGAAACAAGATAATAAGCCTACCAGCATCACCAAAGCGGTTTTTAATTTCTTAATTTGATCGCTCGGTCTGGAATTTGAATTCATAACGTCCTCCTTCGATTTGATCATTATCACCATCTAGAATCCGCCCCTTCATATCCAGCACCGAATTACCCGACGGATCATTAATGACCAAGCTTATCGATTCAACTGATAGTTGAAGATTGGTAATTGTAAGAATCAACACTCGCTCAGTAATAACTTCAATTTCATAATCTGCTTCAGAAACTAAAAAAGCACTACCCTGAAAATCTTGATAAAGCATCAGGCTATTTTTTGAAATCGAATGTCGATCGACTGGCTGGGTAAAATTCACTTCATATTGATAATTTTTGGCAATAAAATGCTCTTCCTGAGTACTAGCCATCAAAGGTTTTACCGAACGAATTTTAGTTAAAACGCGGCTATCTTCGGCTGGCAGTGCACCTTGATCAATCCAGTCTCTTATCAATTGAATACTCTCGTCAGTTAACGCCATTCTGCCTAGCGGCATGCGCTGTCCCGCCCTTGGATCGCCGGTGATTTTTAGCATAAGAAAACTATTCACAGAGTCATTAGGGGTTACTCGATCAAAATCGCTATTACCAACGGCTGGTACATCCACTAAAAACTCAAAGGCGACGTCCGTATTTTCTAATCTCAAACCGACTGGGGCTTGTGAGCCGATATGACATTCGGAGCAGATTGGGGTAAAAACAGTATCTTGAATTTGGGTTAGCAGACTGCCCTGTACCACTGGCGGTTCGGGATCAGTTTCATCCTCTACTGCAAATTCCCCACTACCCGGTTGGCAGCCGAGCAGAAAAAGACAGAAGCTTAACGAGAATAATTTATACCTCATAATTATTCCTCCAAAATACTCTCAGTGTAAAACTACAAACAGGGCAAATCTAAAAGGGATATAAAATTGTTTTAGCACCGATCTGAATTAAATGATCGGTGCTAATTGATTTAAACTGATAGCTTTGTTATGGATTAACTTCGTGCCAAGTGCCGTAAACGCCTGTGGTTGCACCAGCAGCAGGGTCTGGAGCAAAAAAGTACAGAGGAAGCCCCTTATAAACCCATTGTAAAGAATTATCGTCACGACTGATGATGCTGAAATCACCAGCAGCTTGATCGGCTTCATCAGCATACAAAGGTGGCCAGGTCACTGCGCAACTAGCATTGCAATCTGAGTCACCGCTGCCGTCACCGTCAGCATCCGAAATATCGTCATCGAAAGAATAAACCACAAAACCGGTTTTATCCGAGGTAGATTGCGCGCGCGCACCACTATTAGTCACATCCGAAATAATGCCTCTTGCAGCCAGTATGTCACCCAGGGTGGCATCAGTGGTTACTTGCAGAGGCGCCGTTCTTGCCAAATGCCAGGTGCCATCCACTTGGTCACCATTGACGTCACCGCTGGCTGTGTCACTGGCGAAAAAGTAAAGCGGCTCGCCTTTATAGGCCCATTGCGAAGAGCCATCGTCACGAGAAATAATGCTGAAGTTTGCGCCGGGCACCGCGCCTGGATCGGCAAACATCGGTGGCCAGATTTCAGCACAACCACCATTACAGTCTGAATCACCTGGCCCATCACCATTGGCATCATTTACATCATCATCAAAAACGTACAAAGAAAAGTCTGAGCGAGCACGATTATCAACATCAATACCACCTGCTCCGTCGACACCAGGCACGCTAGTCGCGGCGACAATAATACTACCAAGCGATGACGAGGCAACTTTGGTTGCAGCGGGTCTGGCGACAAACCAGAGACCATCGACGCCTTCGCCATTAGTTTCTCCAGTAGCCGTATCACTGGCAAAAAAGTAAAGCGGTAGTCCTTGATGAGCCCATTGAGATGTACCGTCATCACGAACTATAATTGAAAAATTATCGCTTACGGTCGAGCCAGGATCGGCGAATAGCGGTGGCCAGATTTCGGCACAACTAAGGTTACAATCGGAATCACCAACGCCGTCTCCATCGGTATCGTTTCGATCATTTTCAAAGGTGTAAAGGGTAAATCCATCCTTCACCTCTCGATTAGGCGACATGCCGCCCGCTCCATCGGTCGAAAAAATACTGAAATCACCGACAAACACCGTTCCGGTTGCAGAGGCGTTTACCTCGGCAGTTTTGAAAGGATCGGGTCTTGCCACAAACCAGATATTATCAATCCCTTCTCCGTTGATATCGCCTTGGCTAACATCGGTATTGAATTTGTACAGTGGCAGTCCTTTGAATGCCCACTGAGGTTCACCATCGTCACGACTAATTATGGTGAATTGACCGCTCGCCTGAGAATTGGCATCAGCAAATAACGGTGGCCAGGTATCGGCACAACTAGCATTGCAATCCGAGTCTCCCAAACCATCACCGTCGGTATCGTTTCGGTCATTTTCAAAAGTGTAGAGAGTTAATCCCTGTTCGTTAATAAAAATCTGTCCAATTGAAGAACTTGCTGATTCGGGAGCATTTTGCTGAAGAATAATCGTTGTTGGCGGTGGTGTTGGCGGTGGTGAATAGCCACCGCCTGGATCAGAACCTGATCCACCCGAACCGCCTCCACATGCGGATAAAAATGACAACAGGATTGAATAGCCCACGGCACAAATAGTTAAGCGAGAGCTTTTTTGCTTAATAGACATTACTATTCTCCATCTTAAAGGAATTAGGTCATTGTGGTATTGCTATTAATGTTAATGTCGAATAGCTATAAAAAGGTTCAAATACTTTTACAACAATTCGAGTTCTTAGAAATTTTTGTTAATTGCCAATCAAATTTCTGCTACATTACCGACAGGTAAGAGAAACACAAAAAAATAACATAGACGGACTGAATCGGTTCTTAAGGTATGAAATCAATCAAATATAAAGGCAGTCTGGCAATAAAAATGGGGTTGTACGGGTGTTTATTGCAATCACTTTCAATCACAGCTAATGCCGATCAATTAACCGTGGCTACGGGATTTGCTTCGACAAATCTTTCCCACGGGATCGCTTTGTCCGTCGATGAACCAATCACCCATTTTTCGATGAGTTATGACTTTGCAGAAAAGTATTACAGCGGCATTGATATTATTTACGGTAAAAAATCGCCGGCCCCTATTTTGACTCAGGGACTTTCAGTCTATTTCGGCTTATTTCAGATAATTGAAGAGGATAAAGCGATCGACTTGTCTGTGACTCAACACCTATATCGTGGAGAATTCGAATACGATTGGGATTATTCAATTCTCGATTTGACTTACCATCATAACCGCTCCACTTCAATATCCATTCAATATTCTGATGATTATTACGGTAGAGGATATTCGAGTTCTTTTATTGGTTTACACTGGCAATCAAAGTTAACTGAGAAAGGTTATTTTTTTCTGGGTGGCGGGCGTACTTTTTATTCAGGTGTTCCTTTTTACTTACAACAGTATTTGCCAGCAGCCATTACCAATACTGAGTCAGGTTTCGGCTATGATATCGAACGATGGAACTTGCAGCTAAAATATTCTCACGTCGATCAAACCGCAAAGGATATTCACGGAAAAGATGCGGTTGGTAACCAACTTCAATTCACTGTTATTTTTTCAATCTACTAGTCGCTAAAACGGCTCCTAAAGCCTGGTCACTCTTTCCTGGCAATTGATTTGGACCTTTAGAGCTAATAACACACTACAAATATCGGTATGCCTGTGTTGGTCTGTTGGATCGGTATAACGTTTAATTAGAGTGATTAAATCGCTTAATTCTGTCTCCGGCGCAGCCTGTGCAATAATTGCCATAATGCTGGCAAAATGTGCCGTTGCCATTGAACTCCCCGACATGAAAGCGTATGTATCTCCCGGCTGGGTGGTCAATATTTCTTTTCCAGGTGCAAAAACAATATCACTTTCGTTTGGCCTGAAAATAGAGCTATTAACCTCATCAAAAGTGTTACCAAAAGAGTGGCTTTCTAATGAATCTTGCACGAATATAACCCCGGGTTGGGTCAATGGAAAACGGCTATCTTTTTTTCGTTTAGCGTCGTATGCCGCAATAATTTGAGTACCGTTGCTAACAATCACGGCGAGTATTGATTCTAACAAACGGTCTTTTGGTCCCGTTAAACTGAGATTTAAAATGGTGGGTTTTAATTCTGCCACCCTGTCGAGTGCTCTTGCA
Organism: uncultured Kangiella sp.; assembly: GCA_964578045.1. Lineage (GTDB taxonomy): Bacteria > Pseudomonadota > Gammaproteobacteria > Enterobacterales > Kangiellaceae. The sequence goes on from CAZOBX010000049.1 coordinate 20,338, forward strand.
AGGGTTAAAGAATTGCAAAATGTTTTTCCGCTCTCCTCCTCCCAACAACCTCGATAAGCATACAGATTAATCGCCGGGGATACTCCAACGATCCCTACACCATTATTCTTTCTGGCAATCATCACTCCAGCAATACCTGTTCCATGATGTTCAGCCGGGATCGCATGATGTACACCATCAACAAAATCGAGCTGTTCAATGAGCGCATGTTTTAATTCAGGATGTTGACTGTCTACCCCGGAATCAATCATGGCAAGGTTTATACCCCGACCATCAAATACAGCAGTGACTTGTTGTAGGTTAAGTTGCTTGAAAGTAGACTGTAAATTGAAATAAGGATCGGGCGATTGGTTTTTTAGAGAGGAATTATCAGAGACCGATTCAAGAGTAAGTTCAGTAGCAAAACTTTCTATCATTCCTTCAAAGGTTTGGTATTTCTGAACCCATTTCACCCGCTTGTCATCTGAAAAATGTTGTAATATTTTCGATTGTTGCCGCTTTGGAATATCAATCACCAGACAATGGACATCGATACTTTTTATTGGCCACGCCAGGACCAAATTGACCGGAAGATCTTGTAGAATGCTTTTACTCAGTCTTTGCAACGCAAGACCTTTATCATATTTTATAGAAGCACTATAACGACCAACACGGCCCCAACCTTTTAAACGTTGCGGACGAGGATCATTGAGTACGACTAGCCACCTTTGGCTACTGGCTTTAATTTCTTCTGGCTTGATAACGGGATTTGACTGCTCTAAAACAGTCTCGTTAAAATTCTGGTTTGCCAGGCTCATTGTGGTTGACGAACAAACAAATAAAGCCAAAAAGAACAGTTGATTTACACAATTTGTTTTCATGGCCGGTTCTGATTATCGGAACTCATCACAGCAGTTTCAATGAATACGATTTGTTCGGTGTCTCTTAACAGTCCTTGCTCCACATTGGACAGCGGCTGTTTGACCTTAATAATATAAGCGTTGCCTTGTCCCGGTCCCGAGATAATTTCAAAGCCATATTGCGACGCGACTTTTTGCCTGGATAATTGGTCAAGTCCTGACGCAAACACCACGCTATAGAGCAGTCCCTGGTTATTTTCAATCAACTGTTGGGCACCGTTAGTCAAGGTTTCAAAACCTGTTTGATTTTCATCGCTGTTATTTGTTCCGAGGTCAACGCCAGATAAAAACAAAAAAGATCCTATCAATAGAAATGCCGATGCTATACCGCTGCCATATTTTACAAAATGACTGGCAGTCCAAATGGACTGGTCACCGTTATATTTTTTCATGCCTGTCTTAGCAGTACCAGACCGGTTAATACCAGTCTCGCTAATAACCGCCTTTTCTTCTCGAACAAGGCTTTGATTAAACCCAGCAAGTGCTTGTTCACTAACGGTATAACTGTCTGCCGCATTATTTAATTTCTGCCCAAATTCCACTTCCTTTTGCACCGCTAATAAAAGTGACTGATCACCGCTTAATCGAGCATTAAAGGCACTTTGCTTATCCTTGGCAAGCCGTCCTAATACAAAATCCGTGACCTCGAGCTCCCGCTCAGCTTCATCTGCACTGGTTAATTTACTCACATTAGTCATGCTTGCTTGACCTCACTACTCAGCTATAATCCGAGCCGCCAAGGCGGATCAGGTTTTCTTTCAAATAACGTTTGGCGTGAAACATTCTTGTTTTAATGGTATTTTCCGAACAACCAACAATTTCGCCAATTTCTTTGTAATTACAACCTACAAAATAGGAAAGCTCTATCACTCTTTGATGATTGTCCGACAAACTGGTCAAGGCTTTTTGGATCAATTGTTTTTCATCTTCAAGCTCTTTAGTTTCAGCGGTTATCAGCTGCTCGTCAATTGTATTGTTTTCATGCTTACCTTCTTTACGAAGCATTGCCAGACACTGTCGGTAGGCAATGGAATAAATCCAGGTTGAAGCTTTCGAACGTCCATCAAATTGTTGCGCTTTTCGCCACACAATCAGCATGACTTCATTATAGACTTCATCAACTAAACTTGTATTAGCCGTGATCCGAAACAAAAAACTGCCCAGCTTGCGCCGATATGACTGATACAACTGGCGCATGGCTATTCGATCACGGTCAACCGCAATGCTCTTTAATAACCTAACTTCCTCATTATTTGCCAATATCTTGGCATTTGTTGGCTCGACATCGAGGTGATTAAGTATTTGATTATTTACAACCATAGCTTCAATATTAACTTATTTATTACGAAATAGCCCTAGTTCCAAGCGCTTAAGCGTTAAGCTGCTTAGATTATTCCTTTAGAGAAAGCTAATAGAAAATAGGTTCAAATTGATTCAGATTAATTAATCGAGCAGCGGAATGGGGTTTATGCCTTGGCTGCAAGGGGTTAGCTGGCCAAATGGAATAATAATGTCTCCCAATTGAAAGATTGGGAGACTGGATGAGGTCTATGCTTGAGGTTTCATATGCGGAAAAAGAATCACATCTTTTATAGTAGGCGAATCAGTAAACAACATCACCAGTCTGTCGATACCAATGCCTTCACCGGCTGTAGGTGGCAGCCCATATTCCAACGCATTAATATAATCATCGTCATAATGCATCGCTTCGTCATCACCGGCATCTTTCTCTTCCACTTGTTTTCTGAATCGAACGGCCTGATCTTCGGCATCATTTAGCTCCGAAAATCCATTAGCGATTTCGCGACCACCAACAAAAAATTCAAAACGATCGGTAATAAAGGAATTATCATCATTTCGTCGGGCAAGCGGTGAAACTTCCCACGGATATTCGGTTATAAAAGTGGGTTGAATCAATAAATGTTCAGCGGTCTCTTCAAAAATTTCACAAATATATTTACCTGGTCCCCAAACTCCATCAACCGCAGGTTCTTTGACATGAACTTGCCTGGCATATTCGCGGATTTTGTTGAAGTTTTCTTCAGGATTTCTAAACACACCTTCATCAAAATCCGGGTTATATTTTAGGATTGAGTCGACCATGGAGATACGTTCAAACTTTGAACCAAAATCGTATTCGATACTTTCAGTAATATTGCCATCTGTATCTTTCACTGTATTGGTTATCATGGTTGTGCCTAAAACATCTTGGGCAACGGTCCGCAACATATCTTCAGTCAAATTCATTAAGTCATTAAAGTCGGCGTAAGCTTGATAAAACTCTAGCATCGTAAATTCTGGATTATGGCGAGTCGACAATCCTTCGTTTCTGAAATTACGGTTTATTTCAAACACACGGTCAAAACCGCCGACGACTAATCGTTTAAGAAATAACTCTGGAGCAATCCGCAAATACATATCAATATCCATCGCATTATGATGAGTCACGAAAGGTTTGGCGACCGCACCTCCTGGGATCACTTGCAACATTGGCGTTTCGACTTCCATAAAGTTGCGCTTGACTAAAAATCGACGAATACCATCAATCACCTGACTACGGATCAAGAAGTTTTTGCGAGTATTCTCATTAGTAATTAAATCAATGTACCGCTGACGGTATTTGATTTCTTGATCTTTAAGGCCTGCGTATTTTTCTGGCAATGGCCTGAGTGATTTAGTCAATAAATAGTACTCATCCATGCTGACAAATAAATCACCTTTACCCGACCGCTTCAGTTGGCCTTTAACTCCGATAATATCGCCAATATCAATGCCGCTCCATTTGGCTTTGATTTCTTTTTGTACATCTTTGCTGGCATAAGCTTGAATACGCCCCGTCATATCCTGGATCACAAAAAAAGGTCCACGTTTTGCCATCACTCGTCCAGCAATACTGACCACATGATTCAATTCCAAAATGGTTTCTTTATCTTTGTCGTCGAATTCGTTTTGCAGTGCCTGTGCGTAATTTTCTGGTTTAAAGTGATTGGGATGTCCATTGGACGGACAATTTTGTCTTATAGCCGCTAACTTTTCTTTTCGCTCTGCGATCAGTTTATTGTCTTCGATTTGTTGTTCAGTAGTTTCTTGATTGCTCATGCTTTAATATTCACTCTTCTAATTTAACTAAATAAAAACCTCCCCCTTAATAAAGGGGGATTGAGGGGGATTTTTTCCTAGATGTTCAAAGAACACCTTCGAAGATATTAAATCTCCCCTAACCCCTCTTCAAAAAGAGGGGGACTTTCTTATTTTACAACCCGGCCTTTAAACTCTCTTCAATAAATCCATCCAAATCCCCATCTAGAACCGCCTGGGTATTAGTGGACTCATATCCTGTTCTTAAGTCCTTTATTCGCGACTGATCCAATACGTAGGAACGGATCTGGCTACCCCAACCAATATCTGATTTGGCGTCTTCCATCAATTGCTTTTCTGCATTTTGTTTTTGAATTTCTAGTTCATACAATTTGGCTTTGAGTAGCTTCATCGCCTGATCTTTATTTTTATGCTGTGAGCGATCGTTTTGACATTGAACGACCGTATTAGTCGGCAAATGAGTGATCCGCACTGCGGAATCAGTTTTGTTGACGTGTTGTCCACCAGCGCCGCTGGCTCTGTAGGTATCAATACGAAGGTCGGCTGGATTGACATCGATTTCGATATCGTCTTTGACTTCCGGATAACAAAATACGCTGGCAAAACTGGTGTGCCTACGGCTGCCGGAATCAAATGGTGATTTTCTTACCAAACGATGCACGCCTGTTTCTGTCCTTAACCAGCCGAAAGCATAATCGCCCTTGACTTGAATCGTGGCACTCTTAATTCCCGCCACTTCGCCGTCAGACAATTCGATTATATCCGCCTTAAAACCCCGGCTTTCACACCAGCGCAAATACATCCGCAATAACATATCGGCCCAATCTTGTGCTTCGGTCCCGCCGGAGCCAGACTGAATATCGATATAAGCATTTTCGGCGTCCATTTCACCACAGAACATTCGGCGAAATTCTAATTTGGCCAGGTGCTCGTCCAAATCATCCAGTTCGGCCACCAATTCGTCAACGCTTGCTTGATCATCCTCTTCAACCGCCATCATTAGCAAATCGTCAGAATCTGCCAAACCTTCATCTAGTTTATCAATAGTTGAAACCACAATTTCCAGATCTGAGCGTTCTTTTCCTAATGCTTGCGCTCTTGCGGGTTCATTCCAAACGTCGGGCAGTTCTAATTCTCGTTCCACCTCGACCAGCCGTTCTTTCTTAATATCGTAGTCAAAGATACCCCCTAAGCGTATCTTTACGCCCTTGAAGGTGTTTAATTCTTTCTCGTATGGATGTGGACTCTATCATCGATGTTTAAATAAATAGCTGCTAATATTGGTGAACGCCATTCTACTAAAGATCAAAGTCTTAGCCCAGACAAATTGCTTATAAGGATAAATCATGAATAATAAACTTTGCAAAGTTTACCAAAAAACCATCATTATCCTGTATTTGAGCCTGACTGCTTGCACCAGTATCCCCATTGAACAAGTGAATAATCGAATCGACGCCTGGAACAACACCAACATTAAGCAATTGATCAAATATTGGGGAGTGCCTACTAAACAGCAGGAAATAAGCGGAATTTATTACGCTGAATGGCTCAATAAGGAAAGCAGCCCAGGCAACACCGCTATCAGCATAGGTTCCGGCTCTCATTCAAGGCACAGCTCGATTGGTTTTGGTCTCACCTTATTTGACCTTGGCGGAACCGATGATGTGTGCAGCCGAATCGTCACCTACGACAAAAACGACACCGTGACCGATATCAGTTGGAAAGGTACTCAAAACTATTGCTTTGAAATTACCCCGGATCGTAATCAAGTCATGCTTAATAAGGCAATTATGGATCACAAATAGGAAAATAATTAGGTGACCCTGTTGTATCTTTGTTAGCATTTTGGTGTGGTCTCCTCGTACTCCGACACAGGGATTTTGACCCGTTCAGCGTCATTCAAGACTTACTCGGGGAGTTCAACCAGAAAGCACTACTGCGTTGTGACTCTCGAATCGAGCCATACATCTTCGAGCCACTCCTTGCATTCGCTTTCTGGTTGAACTCTGGACAGGTCAAAATCCCTGTGTCGGAGTACAAAATGACCTTTACAGTGAGATTACGGCAAGGGCCTATTTTAGTCTCTCTGATTATCAATGGTGAATATCTCACAAGAATTCTAGAGATAGGCTATATTATTTACTATCTTTATTTACTATTATATCACGCCAGAAAGCTCAGGTGAGTTTACTGCGGTTCTATAGAATTTGATCTCTGTTTTGCGTAAAGGATAGTCTTATGTACAAATTTGAACGCCTTGTTTCTCTGATATTCTTTAGCATAATCTTGCTATTCACCTCTAATGCGCAGGGTCAACTTAACGCAGACGCCAAATACAAAATGGGAATTAAGCATCTAGACGGTGTAGTAGTTAGACAAAATAATGATCAAGCACAAAGATGGTTTTCAAAAGCGGCTCAACAAGGTCACATCAAAGCTAAGTACCAACTCCAACAATTTCAAGCTTTAGCAATATTGAAAGGCTCAAAAAAGGTCCTAGTCAATTGAGATACCGGGCGTTAGTGAGCAGCCAATTTCCCCCCATTATGTACCTGACGTGAGTGGTGGTTAAGGGGCGTATTATGACGATCACTGCCAAGCAAGAGTTAAGCGATATTATTTTAAGGTTAAAGATTAAACTCCTTTAACCGCTTTACAATGATCTGATTGGCCGAAGGAAAATCATATTTATTTAGGTCTTCTATACAAACCCATTTAATTTCCTGGTCTTCAACTCCTTGAGGTTCACCTGAGAATTCGGTAACCACAAAAAATAACAAACTCACACTTTTATCTGAATAATCAAAATCTACTTTTTGAAAAAATTCTGATTTTATGACTATGAGATTCAATTCTTCTTGTAACTCTCTTTTTAAAGCGTGATCCGAAGTTTCATTGCCTTCAATCTTACCACCAGGAAACTCCCACAGACCGCCTTGGTGTTTATTGTCGGGACGTTTAGCAATGAGGACTTTATTGCCCTGGAGTATAATGCCAGCGGCAACATTAATGGATTGTGATGGTTGTTTTTCAAATGGCATAATTATGGATAAATCGATTAAAAAAGGCGCTTGCAAAGCGCCCTTACAGTTTATGGCTTAATTCGAAACGGGCGATCATATTTAAGACAATTTTCCGTGGCATTGCTTATACTTTTTACCGGAGCCACATGGACAAGGCTCATTTCGACCTACTTTGTGTCCTTCTCTGGTATAAGGAGTATGCGCATCAGCATCGGCTTGTTGTTGCTCGGGCATCGCGGATCCTTGTTCATGTTTGTAGGTCACTCTGCTTGCTTGCGCTTCTTTTCTTCTTTGTTCTTCAACAGCGTCCACATCTTCCGGATCTTTTACTTGAACTTTTGAAAGAATAGTAATCACATCAAACTTAATGTTTTCCAGCATTTCAAAAAACAGTTCAAATGCTTCACGCTTATATTCCTGTTTAGGATTTTTTTGCGCGTAACTTCTCAAACCGATCCCCTGGCGTAAATGATCCATCGAAGCCAGATGTTCTTTCCAATGACTATCAAGATTTTGCAGCATCACAGATTTCTCAAAATGGCGAATGACGATTTCACCGACCTGTTGTTCTTTTGCCTTGTATTCATCCACAAACTCAGTAAGGATTTTTTCCCTCAATGGTTCCTCATGTAAGTTATCATCGTCGTCTAACCATTTTTTAATCGGTAGTTGCATTAAAAAGTCAGATTTCAAACGCTCTTCCAGGCCTTCAATATCCCATAAATCATCGATACTTTGTGGCGGAATATATTGACTGATGACGGAATTAACGACGTCTGCTTGAAGAGAAGTAATGGTTTCAGAAATATCTTCAGTTGACATCAATTCTGATCGCTGTTCGTAAATAACCTTACGTTGGTCATTAGCCACATCATCATATTCTAGTAAGTTCTTACGAATATCAAAGTTACGCGTCTCTACCTTCTTTTGTGCATTTTCAATCGCCCGTGAAACCCACTTGTGCTCGATTGCCTCACCTTCTTCCCAACCCATTTTTTGCATCATACCGGCCATACGGTCAGATGCAAAAATACGCATTAAATCGTCTTCTAAAGAAAGATAGAATCGGCTAACTCCGGGATCGCCCTGACGGCCGGAACGACCACGAAGCTGATTATCGATGCGGCGAGACTCATGTCGCTCAGTACCAATGATGGCAAGACCACCAGCTTCGATAACTTGTTGATGCCGCCCTTTCCATTGCTCAGTTAATTTTTCAACTTGGGCATCGCTCGGTTTCTTTAACTTATCTAAATCCGCCTGTAGACTGCCACCTAAAACAATATCAGTACCACGACCAGCCATATTGGTCG
>CAZOBX010000050.1:0-14498 GCA_964578045.1 uncultured Kangiella sp.
TCGGTGGTCCGAAGCGATGTCACTTCTCACAGATGCAACGGGCTTGTGATGAGCTTGGCATCGAAATCATCTTCGCCAACTCGCCGCAAGGTAAAGGTCGTATCGAGCGTTCGTTTGACACCTTCCAAGACCGCTTAGTGCCTGAGTTGCGGCTCAATCATATAACAGATATGGCTAGCGCAAATCGTTACTTACAAGAGGTATTCATTCCTCAGTTCTGGCAACAAAAAATAGAGGTCTGTGCCAAGAATGCGGAGACTGAATTTACACCTGTGCCTGAGCATATCAATCTAGATGATATCTGTGTATTAAAGGAATACCGCAAAATCCGGAATGACCACACGTTTAGCTATGGTAACAAGTTTTACTTGATTGAATCGCCACTAAAATACTCGATTGCGAAACAAAAAATAGAGATAAGAAAGTGCAATAGCGGTCGTTTTATTGCCTACTTCGCTGGTCGTCATCTAGCGGTATCAGAAGTCATTGAGCCGACCAAACTCTCGATGGAAGACTTGGAAATACAAAAGAAAATGAACATATTGGCGCTCGCAGATAAGCTCGGCAATGTCAGTGAGGCATCTCGGATCAGTGGCGTCTCTCGCGATACCATCTACCGCCATCGCCGCTTGGTAAAAGAAAACGGCAAACAAGCCTTAAAACGTCAAATTAATCATTCCCATCGCCATAAAAACAGAACAACGGAGGAGTTGGAAACGTTGATCATCGACTTCTCATTGCTAAATCCACACCTTGGCCAAGCTCAAGTTTCAGCTCAGCTTAAAGTTAATTACGAAGCAGATATAAGTCCAGCAGGTGTTCGGTATGTCTGGTTAAGGAAAAACATGAATACGAGTGCGCAACGTATTCACCGTTCAAGGTCACTGTTACCGACAGCTTAGCGATAACTTTTTTATTGCGGCATTAGCAAGAGCCTGATAGGGTATCACGACAAAGTCGCTCGGTAATTAGTCCGACAGTTTCCCTCGGTAATGACACCACTCCACTTAAGCTTACAGCTCTGGGCGGTTACTTATACTTTTTTCATCATATCGATACTATGATTTCGCATTTCGTGATCTTGTTGATGGCTCCCCGCTGGGTTTTGTAAAACCTTTAGCACGATAAAAACCTTGCGCGTCTTTACCCTCTGCCCCCAAAGTCACCGCCGGTCTTTGCTCTTTCCTTGCCAATGCTGTTGCATGATTAACTAACGAAGTGCCAACACCTCTTTGTTGTTGGTGATTAGGTAAGATGTTTTTGGTATTAGGGGTTATATACCTTACGTCCAGTGAGTTATATTTTGTCTGTGTATTTATAAAGGGTTAATTTTATATACCTGATTAAAATCACAAAGGCTTACTCCAAAAATCTGTTTTATTAGCAGCTTCCCTCAATTGTGTCGCAGTATCAATTGCACCTGATGTGACTAATGGTTGCAGTTCGGCCAATTTTTGTTGGTAAGTATTATGATCCAGTCCATATCCCTGCTTTTCCCAAAAGGTTTTAACTCGATCATCACCCACAGGCTGGATCATCATTTTGTCAGCACCTTGTTGCCTCATAAAAGTGTCGGCACGTTTGGATAATTCCTGGCCCACACCACTGACGTGGCTGCCGCTTTTGGTGGAGGTATTTTCAAGCATATCGATCTTCCCCTCTTGCCTGGTCGCACTGTAGGAATAATGAACATGGCCGACTTCTCTTGAAGAAAACCATCCTGTACTCATGGTTCCAGTTAAGGTTCCACTAAAACTTCCGCTACGTTTGCGAGTATTTACCGTGTTTTTAACTTTGACTTCAGGTCGTGCTACTTGCATGCTTTTGCCTTTTGATTATGTATATAAAAATTCAAATTCCACCAACGTTGGCTGCCAATACCGCCGGTCCATTTCTTTGTGCTTCACTTTGTAATATGGCGGTAAAAGACTGTTGAGAAGACATAGGTTGTTCTCGCGAACAGAGTCGATAATACTGTCCATCCGCGTGCTGGTATCCAGTTCGTCGTCTACTACATTGACACCGAATGCTTCTTATTTCAAAAGCGTTAAGTATGGATGATATTCAGTTTGTGTTTACCAATGTGTAATAGTCATGATCTTGGTGTGCACCGCTCTACTCCCAAGTTTTTAAAGTCATGGTTTTAAATCGCTACATAAATAATATCGTTTATTTTAATCGCTTATTCCAATAACCTACAGAATGTTTGGCAGGAGGTTTTCCAGCAGCAACTCGAGCAAGCTGGCGATTAGCATTGGCCTCTAAATGGGGATGGCTATCCTTAATTTGCCCGGCGTACTTTGTTAGCTTTTTAATCTTCGACCTCATTTGTGATTTATCAAATAAGTTATGCTTCATTGCATGACGTAGCTCTCTGGCATGTGCATGAAATTCTCTTATGTGACTAAATTCCTGTTTTTGCATAACGGGATCTGAAAACTGCTCAACATGCATACTTTCGTGGTATAAAGATGCCTGGAGTCTTTGGTCAGTCTGATCTTTTGCCCAGCCATGGCGAATATTTAAGGCCGTAACTGGTCCGTTAGTTTGATGAGATACTGAAGTATGCCCACCCTTTGATTCTGCCCTAAGACGGATGGGTATTGTTCCCATACGGCGCTTAATACTGGCAACACTGTCACGAATACGTGCTGCGCGTTCGGTACTACTTTCTGATGAAGACATAGATTATTCCTTTATTAATTAACTTGCGGCGTTTAGCTAGAAAATCTTGACGCAAATTACGTTTAAAAAATAACAACTGCACTTACAGAAAAATATCTAGTTGTTAGTTTCATTCTTACTAAGACAAAATTGTCACTCTCTTACTTTCGTGATACTCATTCAAATTTATTGATAAATATCGAAGTGAGTTACGGTAACTTCTATTGCTAGATAAATCCTATTAGATGCGTTTTGTCCAGTAACCTACATTATGTTTTACCAGGGAATCACATTAGATGTTTAAGAACGCTCTTGTTCCGAGTCTGTTTTTCCGGACGATCATCCTTTTGAATATCTTTTATTAGATCAGCCCGAGTCCTAACCGGCACGCCTGAAATATTTTGTGTACTTTTGTCGATATCCATTACTCCCCAATCTGGTCCATGCAAGACATCGATATCAGGGAGTAAACCTCGCGGATCTTGATATTTTCCCTGACCAAATCCTGGGGCAACATAACCTGCTTGAGTTAACGCTCTTCTGGCTTTTGGAATGTGATCCACGTAAAGATCCACATCCCCCGGTTGAACATTTGCACCGTGCATTAACATAGCGGCACTACCTTTCACTAAAGATTTAGCGCCATGTTCGGCCAACAGTCCCGTTATTTCATGCGTCTGTATGCGCATCGCCATTTGTCTATCGCTAGCAATTTGCTGTTGTGTAGCGCTAACTGCTTTAGATACCGTCGCCGTTCTTTTTGCGGATTTATCTTCCATAACACACTCCTATCAAAAACTAAGTTTTCAACACTTTTCTATTACTTTATGACAGATAAAGTGCCAGAATCGCCGAATAATGAAACTTAAAATGACTAAGCAATTCTCATTCCAATATTACTGCGGTTCTAATAACAGGGTTTAAATCGGAAGTTTTTTAGTATTATTATTTGATTTTCAAATGCTTAAAAGGATTTCTTAAATTAACTCTGTCCTCTCTGTATCACTTTATGAGTAAACATTAACGATTATTCATCCAGGGCAAATAAACCACACGAGGTTTTTTTACCCTAATTACCTTGTGTCGATTGCTGGGGTTCGTTCCGTGACAATTTTCATCCATTTTCTTGTGGCTTTTTTGCCCTATCACCAATGAAACGTCATTTTTATTATTAGCTTAATTATCAATCACTTATAAATTGGCATGGGTCTTGAATTACAAATAAAAGATATTTAATCGCTCTCAGACCAGATGGAAACTTAATATGTCTATAGAACAAGTAAAAGTCGAATCTATTGCCAAAGACATCAGAGAATACTATCGCAGTAACCCTAACGCAGGCGATACAGTAGAAGGAATAGCCAGTTGGTGGATTGCCAGTCAACGGCTAAAAAGCTCCAAAATTCTGGTCCATAGAGCATTGGAATTCTTAGTTAAGGAAGGTGAGCTGGATAAAAAAATATTTGATAAACAAGAAATTTATGTGCGCTCAATCTTGCATTAAGTCAAGACTATTTCATTTAAGACGGAGGCTAATCGCATGTCGGATAGCATACAACATAAGTTAAGCCGGGTTCGCCCACCCAGAGTTCAAATCACCTACGATGTCGAAACTGGGGGTGCTTTGGAGAAAAAAGAAATCCCTTTTATTGTTGGGATCATTGCGCCGCTTTCAGGTAAATCAAAAAAATCCACACCGCCTATGGGTGAAAAGAAAATGGTGCAGATTGATCGAGACAACTTTAATAAAGTACTCGATTCAATTACCCCACGAGTTGCATTTGAAGTGCCTGATACACTGGCAAAAAATCCCGGTTTACTAGCGATTAGTGTAGAGTTCAATCACATTGATCATTTTGACCCAATAGCCGTAGTGAAGAGGATTCCCAAGCTTAACCAACTTTATCTTGAAAGAAGTCGGCTCAGAGATTTTCTGGCAAAGCTAGATGGTAACGAACCACTTAGCACGTTATTACTTGGTATATTAACTGATGACGCTAGAAAAAAAGCCATCGTTGGAGTGATCAGCAAAGCCCAGAAGGCATTGGACGAGGCAAGAGCGTTGCCCGATGAAAAAGAACGTGATGAGGCGATCCTGGCGGTATTTGAGCCACAATTAAATAGTGATAAAGATAACGATATTAAAACCCTGGTTGATAAAGGCCAGATGATATTAGAAGACAGTCAAAAACCCTATGTGCTTGAACTAGTCGCTGAGTTTGTTAGTCAGCTGATCGAAAAGCCCGATCTTTTACCGGCTGCTGATGCCTCAGAAGAGGTCAAAAAGAACATTAATGTGGGCGGGATTATTACTCGCAGAATCGGTCAAAAAGATAAGCTAATCAGTCGTCAGTTAAACTACGTTATTCACCATGATGACTTCCAACAAATGGAAGCTAGTTGGCGCGGTCTGCATTTTCTGGTCATGCATACCGAAACCAATAATAAGCTAAAACTAAAATTGCTTAATGCGTCCTATGACGAGTTATACAAAGATCTGGATAAGGCGGTCGAATTTGATCAAAGTGCCCTGTTTCGTTTGATTTATGAGGATGAGTACGGGACTTATGGTGGCGACCCTTATAGCGTTCTGGTCGGTGATTTTCAATTAGGAAGAACCGCTAAAGACATCAAGTTTCTTGAAATGATTAGTGGGGTTGCCGCCGCCGCGCATGCACCTTTTATTTCATCGGCTTGGGCTAAATTATTTGACATGGAAGATTATGGCAATTTATTTAAGCCACGTGATTTAAGCAAAATATTTGAAAGTGCGGAATTGATCCAATGGCGAGCTTTTCGTGAAAAAGAAGATTCTCGTTACGTCACACTGGCGTTACCCAAAGTGATGTTACGGCTTCCTTATCATCATGAAAATAATCCGGTTGAAGGGATCTATTTTGATGAAGATATGGCGATTAACGAGTATCAGCTCAATGACAAAGAAGAGTTGGTGATAGGGACTGAAACGGACGAAGATGGCATCGTTAGTGACAAAACCATAAAACAGGTAGATGCCCGTAAAGTCCTGTGGGGAAATCCAGCCTACATACTTGCTCAACGTATCACCAATGCCTATTCGCTATTTGGATGGACCGCCGCGATCCGGGGCGTCGAAGGTGGCGGTTTAGTCGAAGGTTTACCGGCCTATACCTTTGAAACCGAAGAAGGTGACATTGCTTTATCCTGTCCCACTCAAGTTTCAATTACCGACCGCCGTGAAAAAGAATTGAACGATCTGGGCTTTATGGCGATATGCCACTGCAAGGGAACCAATAAGGCTGCTTTTTTTGGTGGTCAGTCAACCAACAAACCAAAAATGTATCTGACCGATTCGGCCACTGCCAATGCTCGTATCTCATCGATGCTTCCCTATATTATGGCGGCGTCCAGATTCGCCCATTACATCAAAGTGATCATGCGGGAAAAAATCGGCAGTTTTATGACACGTCAAAACGTAGAAAACTACCTTAATACCTGGATAGCTCAATATGTATTACTTGACGATACCCCGCCTCAACACATAAAGGCCAAATATCCTTTAAGAGAAGCGCGTATTCAAGTAACCGACATTCCCGGCAAACCGGGAGCTTATCGGGCAACTGTATTTTTGAGACCGCATTTTCAGCTGGAAGAATTGACCACGTCGATTCGACTGGTTGCGGAATTGCCATCTTAACCTGAACGTCGATAATGCTCATGTGTTTGTTCTGTGAGATTTCGTTTAGTGAGAATAGATTTTACTAACATAGGCTTCGCGCCAACGTGTTTAGCAAGATAATGACTATTGAGAGGAATTTATTATGGATTTAGTACTGTTAAAACCAGGATTAGCCGATTTGGCCGGAGCCAGTTTAATCGATGGTGAACTGGTTGACGCGGGTGATGATTTAAGCGGCTGTATTGAGCTTGTTTCCATGCATTTTGGAATGAAACAACAGATGACGACTGACGTCAGTAACGCTGCCAGAACTTCGGGCAGACCGGTGCTTAACGACATTACCGCGGTGAAATATCTGGATAAAACCTCCCCCTTACTTTATAAGCACTGTCTTTCAGCAGTGCCCATTGATGATGGCACTGATCCAACCCAGATTTTTCTTTGCCGCAATGCCAATATGGATGGTGATGGTGGCAGTATCATTGGCAATATCATGACCGTCAAATTATGGGATTGCATGTTAAGTTCAATAGAAGCTCAATCACATCCTAACGATATGGCCACAGAGCAAATTACTTTGAACTTCAGTGCCATCGAATGGAGCACCTCACATCAAGATCTACAGGCTAAAATCACCGGTAGTTTTGTATATAGTTGGAATGTCTCTCGCAACAGAGGACCCAGAGCATAGAACATATAAGACAAAATTTTTCAGGGTCATCAGTTTAACAGTCATTGTTGCCCGGAAAACAATCTTATTTTATACCGATAACAAACGAGGTTTTGAGCAATGCAACGCTTTCTTTTTGACAGACTATGTCAACCGATGCATAAAGTTTCTTGCAGTGCAGAGCAACGTCTCGCTCAGTTACGCGAATCAATCACTGAAGAACTACAACGATTAATGACTAGCCGTGCCTTTTTTAATGGGTTACAGGCGGGGGAAGTCGATCCTGGCTCTCAAGCCTGTACGGTATTAAATTTTGGTATTAATGATCTTGTTAGCCACAGCGCAAATTTTGAGGAAAGCAACAAAGTTAAACAACAAATCCTAAAAATAATACGCCACTATGAGCCTCGACTACTGGATCCGGTAATCACCCTGAGACCCACCAATGATCCACTCATGCCAGCCGCTATTGAGATAAATGGCGTGATTAAAGCAGATCAATTAGAAGTTGATTTTTGCTGGCAACAAGTCGGTAACTACTCATGAAAAAAGAGCCTGCCAGAGAACAATTGAATGATTATTTCGCCGCAGAACTGGAGGGACTACGAACCAGTGTGATTGATTTTGCGGAAGAAAATCCACGTATTGCTGAAGAATTGTCACTCAATAGGCACAATGAAGGTAAATCACAAGACCCTCACATTGAAATGCTCATTCAGTCTTTTGCCTGGATGACCAGTCGTTTACGCCAGAACATAGAATCCGAATCAGGCAAGCTGCCGGCGATTTTATTGCAACAACTTTATCCTCAACTGATTAGCTCTATCCCCTCAATGGCTATCGCAGAATGCCATGTAAACGGATTCGCGGCCAATTTTGATAGTGGTTATTTACTACATGGCAGGCAACTAATGGAACCGATTAAAATTAAAGGCAATCCGGAGCAGGTTGCCAAGCTCAGTGTTTGTCGTATGTCGACCTGTCATGACACGGTGCTTTGGCCACTCAAAGTAACCCAGGTAAATAAACTAGCGATTAATGACGAAGATGAAACTGGACAACATTCTAATAAAGCTCTATCGGCTATCCAGATTAAAATTGATGAAACAGATGAAGGTGCAGCAAAAGATATCTTTCTTAATAATCCATTACGTTTTTATATTAATTTAAATGAGCATTCCAAATTCAAATTTTACGATTTCATCTCTCGTCATTTTATTGGTGCTACCTTGCTAAATGATAAGGGTGAAACCGTTGCAACCTTAACCAAAAAAGATCTTCGTATGTGTGGATTCGAAGACAACCAACGATTGTTTCCTGCTTGTCATTATCAGGACCTGGGGTTTTCTTTATTGCAGGACTATTTTAGTTTTCCCGAGAAATTTATGTTTTTTGAAATGACCGGGCTAGATAATATTCAACCGCAGTCCGGTTTTAGTATCAAACTGGTCTTTAATGAAAACATGTCTAGAAATATCGAACTTAATAACGATTCTTTAAAACTAAATTGTGTGCCGATAATCAATCTTTTCGAGAAAACATCTGAACCGATCCCATTACATCATAAAGATTATCGATATCGTCTGTATCCAAGTCGAGAGCATTATCAATCTCATGAAATTATTCGAGTTAACAAAATTTTTTCAGTTAATAAACACGGTGAGCATCACGAAATATTGCCTTATTTTTCATTGAACAGTCGACGGCAAGCTCATAAAGAGTTCCGCTTTCTGGTACAACAGGAAAATAGTCATAAAAAAACCTTAGCTGGCACCGAAACCTGGTTATCCATTTATGATCAGGAATACGCTAACGTTTGTCCAATAGGTGAGACCATTTATGCAGAAACATTGTGCTGTAACCGTGCCAGTAGCGAGCTATTTCCTCGATCGCAACAATTTTCCCTTATTGGAAGTTCGCCGGTGGTTGATATGAAACTATTAACGCGCCCCACCAGGCACCGAAGCTGTCAACTTCATAGCAAGCACCTTTGGCAATTATTATCCCATTTTTCTTTATATTATGTTTCGCTTACCGATGAAAATCTGGCGACGGATAATTTAACAAGGTTTCTGAGCCTGTATGCCAACAACGATGATCCCATCAGCCAACGTCAGATAGACAGTATCGAAAAGCTTGAATCAGAAGATGATGTTCAACCGGATCTTCAGGACGGATGGCGCGGCTATTATCATGGTACCAAGTTCACTCTGACATTAACAGAGCGCAAATTTGATGGTAGCAGTAGTATTTTATTTGGGCGGGTTTTATATCAGTTTCTCGCTTTGTTTTGTCATATTAATTCATTTGTCAGATTGGAAGTTAAACTTGGAAGCAGGAGTGTGCACCAGTGGGAACCAATGAGCGGTCACAAAGTCCTTGTTTAGAGTTATTAGAGCGACAGGGCGAAGAATTCAATTTTTTCCAGGCGATCCGCCTTTTGGAAAAAATTCCCGGTGTCAAACAAAATCTACACTTCAAAGCGGTCAATAGTGAGGCCTTTCATCCCAACTTTATCGCCGGTATAACACAAAAAACTGACCCAAACCGAAAAAAGAGCTCATCAAACTCCAAAACAACCATTTCAGTTAATGGTTTTGGATTAGTCGGTCAGCAGGGACCTATACCACAATGTTTTTCCGAAACTCTGCGTAGAGCATTTGTCGAAGGTCCAAAAGGAAAAGAAGAACCGGAAGCTTTTTTAAATATATTCAATGATAAACTCATTGCTTTACTGTATGACATAAAAAAACAATTCAATCCATTGCTGTTTAATGACCTTCCCGCTGAAAGCTCACTCTATGAATTGCTTGCAGCGATAACCGGTTTTAGCACTCTGGGTCTATTTGATCGTTTGCCCCTATCCAGCGATCAGCTTGCTGCCTTTACCCCGATTATGGCAAATCGCCGAGTTGACTATTCGTTGCTCAATAATGTGCTAAAAACTTACTTTGAATGTGAGTTAGAAATAATCCCCAATCAAGGTGCATGGAGGCCTCTGCCTCAACGTTACCGGGCGCAACTAAATTGTCCAGGAAAACAAAATCCTGGTTCTGTTTTGGGCCAGGGGATCGGGTTAGGCAAGAAATACTGGGACCCGCAAGCCGCCATAGCGATTAAGCTCAATGTTCAATCAATGGAACAATGTCTTAGCCTGTTACCTGCCGACAAACAACATCCAGCCGGCGAACAACATCAACAGTTAACTTCGCTATTCTCGTTTTTGAGCGATGGCAAATATTTATTAAACGTCACCTTAAAAATAAAATGGCAAGATATCCCTGACAGTATGTTGGTCAAAGATTCCTCGATGAGACTTGGCCAGACAAGTTGGTTACACACAGGTAAAAATTTATCGTCCAGAGTTGCAGTGCCTACTTTTGTCATAAAGCCATCTTTACAACATCAATATGACATTGCACAAGGCCCGGATAAAGGAAGTGCCGCAGCATGATATTTAATAAACCAGACACGCCACGTTATGACTACGAGCAGATACTTGAAAATCCAACAGAAATTCCACCGCCGCCTCGTTGTAGCCTTGATTTTGTTATCGTCACTGACAATGGTTCGTTAATCAACGATAGTCTGCTTAAGTTACAAAGTTTTCAAGGACATGAAAACCTGTCACAACTTTTCGAATTTGAATTAACTTTGAGTGCAAATGACTATACATCGAGCGGCCCCTCTCTCGGTTCAAAACAATCTTTTGGCGAAATTCTAAACCCGCAGTACGCGACAACTAAGACAATCGACTTTGATAGTATTATTGGTAGTAATGCCACCATCATCCTGGGTACCCCGGAAACAGATAAAGACGTCAATGAACAGTCTTATCCAGAGCAACGACCGGTCACTTTTTTTAATGGTATTGTCAGCAGCTTTTCTTTGGGTAATCGCGGTGTCTACCATGCCACGCTTAAACCTGCTTTGTTCAAATTAAGTTTGCAGAATAATTATCGTTTGTTTTCTCAATCTACCATATTACAAGTTATCATCGATATATTGTCTGAAAATAATATTGTTTTTAATATTGAGGAATTAGAAAAGCAGCCGAGCAATATTGTTATGGGACTGGCTAATTATCGAAAGCAAGATTGGTTGCAGGCCGGTGAGAGCGACCTTGATTTTATCAATCGGCTGATGCAAAAAGTCAGTTTATTTTACTATTTTGTCCATTTAAACAAGCAACACAAAATGATCATTACCGATCAACCTTATTATCGCGCCATTTATCAACGCTCAATTAATAACCAGGGATTCAATCAGGAAACGCAGCAACTCAAAAGTTTATACTTGAGTTACACAGAGCAGGCAAGTATGGACAGGGACGATTATATCAAGGAATTTAAATATCAACAAAACTTGATCACATCTGGCATTACTACCGTACTCGCTCAAAAAGAAGCGACCTGGGAGTCTCAAAATACCGCTCAGGTATCGCCGGTATTTTTTAATCGAGTCAACCAAAAAGAAAAACTAAATATGCAACAAGTACATCTGGTGCAATATGGAGCAACTGAAAGTGAAGTTTCAAAATTAACGGACACTGCGGTCAATCAGTTAGCGGCAGCGAGATTCAGTTTTTCAGGCTCATCGAGCTGTGCAGAATTAAAGTCTGGTCATAAATTTAAAATTGAAGAAACATGGCGCGATCCAGATGCCGAAAAGGATAATTTAATCAATCAATTTTCGTCAAACTTGCCAATTCGACCTCTATTGGATCAACGAATTTTTGTCGCAACCTCTGTTCAACACCAGGCGAGTATCAACGGGGATTACAAAAATCAATTTAGTGCGGTTGCTGCAGAAGGACTGGCGATGCCATTTAATTCTCACTCTGGCCAACAAGGCAGTATTTTGGCGATAGTCACCGACAAACCGGTACCCGAATCAACCATCAATAATATGCTCAACTCGATAACCAGCCTTTTTAAAAAGAAAAATGAAATAAACCATCAAGGATCATCAGCAAAATACCTGGAGCGGGATGTGTTCGCTTATGACAGCAAAGAATTTCAATATCAAGACAGCAGCAATAAATATTCCTGTCGCGGCGTTTACGTCAGATTTATTGATCAACCGGATAGTGCATCCTCAAAATGGGTAAAACTAGCTGAACATATGCAAACCATTCCGGAAATAGGCTCCTACGTGACGGTTGGTCGCTCTAACGATGACAATGAAATACCGGAAATACAGCAATCACTGCAAGCCAAAGGCAGTACAGTGATTATGCCGGATCGTTTTACCTGCAATACCAGTGTCGGAGACAGTTATAACACCAATTACGGTGACAGCACTCGGATTGGCTTCGGTACCAATATCAGCACACCACTAAAAACCGCCCAAACCATCGTAGACGCAAAACGAAAAACCACAAAGTACAACGATGTCACTTATAACGAAAGTAGTTCCTATAATTACGGTGTGACAGGCCTAAGTCACAGTGTGTCCAGATTAGGTAAAGGGGTCAGTCTGCCAGCGGATGATCCATTAATGGCAACTAAGGTTCAATATTCAAATAATTCAATTTATGGTGATATTTACAGTCAATCTTTAACTAATGGAAACGCTGAACATCATTCAACCACCAATGGAAATGTAAATAGTGATTCGGAGCAAACAGGTGACATCACTTCAACCAATACGGTCACCGGAGATACTGACAATACCTCATACAATTATGGCAATACCACCCAAAACTCAACTACGACCGGAAAAGCAGTCAATAATTCAACCAATACCGGTGGCTCTTCATCAAGAAGTGAACTGACCGGTGGATCATACAGTTGGTCAAGTGTTGATACCAGCAATAGTGTTAACCGAGCTGGTGCGACGACAGCTGAATCTTTTACTGGCGTGTCACATAATTTTTCAATGACTGGTGCTAACTCTCAAGAATCGGTCACCGGTATCAATAATAATATGTCAGTAACCGGTGTTAATACAGGGCTTTCTTATACCCGTCTTAACGGTGTTATCAGTAAAACCACTTCTGACAACTCGATTAGTTCAACCACTAATTTAAATTCCGCTCAAATCATTTTATCCGGAGCTACCTACAAAAATGACCAGTCTGCGATCGTTGAAAATTTATTAACTAAAACGTCTATTTTTTCGACGGTTCGGGTAATGTTATGAAGCTTATCAAACCTAATAAAATAGCTTTTTTACAAAGAACCTATGGTCTGGGCAAAGACTACTACTATGTTATTTCACCCATCCTGTTTTTCGACCTAGAAACCTCACAGGTATTGGTCGAAAATATTCAGTGGAAAAAAGTCAATGAGGCGCTCGGCCAGGATGCTCTGGATCATGCTTTGCCAAAAGCGAGGGCTGAATTTTTGGTGACCGGTCACGCCTATGCGTCAACGGAAGATACTCGTGAGATGCAAGTTTATATCAACTTTGCAACTAAAGCGAAAATCTTAAAAATATTTGGGCCCCGTCACTGGCAACGTAACCGTTTGGGTCAATTACGCCGTACCGAACCAGAGGTTTTTAATAAAATCGCATTAAACTATCAAAACGCTTATGGCGGAGCAAACTGCCTGACTAATCCGACAGGCTCAGGTTATGAAAAGGACCATATTTTACCCCTGATAGAAGACCCCGACAAACCAACTCGAAAACCAAAACAAAAACTATTGCCCGCAGGAATAATGCCGTTGCCAATAATGTGGCCGCAAAGAGCCAAATATCAGGGTAACTACGGGGGCGACTGGTTCGAAAAATATTTTCCTGCGCTACCAGAAGATAGTCACTTGCAGCTTTTTAATACCGCACAAGATGATCAACAATTTGTCACTTTTCTTACTGGCGATGAACAATATCGCCTACAAGGGATGTTGCCTGATCAACAAATATTATCAGGAAAACTTCCTGAAATAAAAACTCGTAGTTTTATTACTCACTCAGGTAATTTCAGTGAAGTGCCCTTGGTTCTGGATACCGTCTGGTTTATGCCGGATCAAAAACTGGGAGCACTCATTTTTCGTGGACAAGTCCCGGTAGCCAATGCGGAAGCTGAAGAGATAAGCCAGATAATGCTGGCATTTGAGAACCTGGCAGATGAGCCTAAAAGTATCAATCACTATCAACAAGTACTGCAACTGAGAAGCGATCCAGAAACGGCGAATGCCCATTCAATGAACGAAAGTCAATTAACACCTTTGAGAGATGAACAGAAAACTAAAGAACGTCAACTAAAACTGGATGCACAACAAAAGAAAACGATTTCGGATATAAAGGCGCAGCAAAAGCTTAGTCTCGAAAGCTTATCGGGTAAGCTGGATATTTCACAGGTTGAACTTCCTGAGCCGCAATTAGGTCCTTTCGATCAATTGTTAGATGAAGATGTTAAAAATGGTGATATAGACCTTACATCTGTCATTCAACAGATCAATCAACAAATCAAACAGTTGCAAGAAGACGGTGATGATAAACTTGCCGAGCTAGATAAAAATAATGATGTGGATAATAAAAATGAGCAAGTACTTAAAC
>CAZOBX010000050.1:14508-28598 GCA_964578045.1 uncultured Kangiella sp.
TCGATTGTTCAAAATTAAAGCCAGAATTACGCGAGTTTATGCCAGACCTGTCGGAGCAGGAAATACAGGCGATGCAACTGCAACAATTAAATATTCAACAAATGGCATTGTCACCAAAGGATAAAGCTAACAAAGACAGAGGTGTTGCTCAAGCTCTAAGAGAATTAGTCATACAACAGATAGCGGAAAATCAAAGCCTTTCCGCAAAAAATTTAACTGCTGCCGATCTGTCTGATCTGACCTTCGAGAATATTGACTTTAGCCACTCGATATTTAGCTTCTGTCAGCTAATTAATACAAAATTCGTCAATTGTTTATTGGATGAATCGACCTTGATTAACGCAGAAATAACTGATTGCAAGTTCACTAACTGCAGCATGAAGCAATGTAATCTATCAGGGGCGAAAGGTGACCAGGCTAATTTTGAAGTCTGCGATCTGACCTTAAGCCTATGGCGAAGGTGTGAACTGGGCAAAGCCTATTTATCAAAGTGCGACTTTAAACAAGCCCAGTTTTTTGATAACAACTTTCTTCACAGTCGCTTTATCGAGTGTCGACTTCTACAAAATATATTTTCAGAGTGTCAACTTAACGATTGTGATTTTCAAAACTGCGATATTAACCAAACGACATTCAGTGAGTCGACACTCGATATGACCCGCTGGTATGGCAGTCAATTTGAACGAAGCGTTATGCAGCAGTGTCCGATGAGACTGGCATCGTTTATCGGGGCAAAACTTAATAAAGTCGTTTTTTCGGTTGCTAGCCGATTAACCCGCGCTAATTTTTCACTTGCGGAGCTTAGCCAATCAAGCCTCAGAACCGCATCAGCGCAAGGGCTAATCTCAGATAAGGCGATCTTTAAACAATGTGATTTCTCAGAAGCGGATTTAACAGCGAGCCACTTTAGTCGTTGCCAAATAATCCAATGTATCGCTGCCGGAACTGATTATAGCGATAGCATTTTTGATGATTGTAACTGCTATAAGTCGCGGTTCAGGAAAGCAATATTTTCGAATAGCAGTCTCAACAAGGTCAACATGCTTGAAGCCGATCTAATGTGGGCGCAGTTTCAAAATACGTCGTTAGCTAACTGTAGTAATCTATCTCGTGTCGCTTTAAGAGATTTAAAAGACAGAGAAAAACGAAATATGAATGAAGACAGGCAATGTGAGGTTGAAGATGAACAAACACGAATTGCTTAAACAACTCCTATCCCATCAGCCCATATCAAAACAGGATTTTTCTGGGCAAAATTTATCGGGTAGCTCGCTTAAAAATAGTATTTTTCAGCAATGTGATTTTTCGGAATGCAATTTGACAGACTGCGATTTAAGTGAATGTATTTTTTCCAATTGCAATCTAGCTCAGCAAAACTTCAGTTCCTGTCAACTTAAAAACACCACCTTCAACACTTGCCAGTTGACAGAATGTTTTTTCAAGGAACATCAATTAGAAGGTATTAGTTTTATAAGTTGCAATATGACCAATACCGAGTTCGAACAATGTCATATTGTCCGTTGTGCGTTTATGCAATCTGAACTGAGTGGTTGTCAATGGCGAGGTGGCTTTATCGGAGAGACGGCTTTTACAGAAAACAAGCTGAAAAATAATCAGCTGATCAATCTTCAAATGACTAATTTCAGCATGGACAATACAGATTTTAGCAGCTCCATTATTGATGGCTGCTATTTTAAACAAGGTCTATTTTTAAACAGTTGCTTTGATAAGTTGGCATTAAATCGCAATCAGTGGCAATTTTGTACCATGAGCAATAGCTCTTTTGTCAATTGCGATTTAAGTCATGCAATTATGACACAGTGCAACTTTAGTCACAGTGACCTCCAGCAGTGTGATTTTACCGGAGCTCAATTAGATCAATCGTTATTTCTTGAAGCAAGAATTAATCTTTGTGATTTTTCAAATGCGAGCCTAAAACAAAGTAATTTTATGAGCACAAATGTGTCAGACAGCATTTTTTTCAAAAATCCGATGCCGCAAAGTCAATTTGCTAAAGCTCATTTTCAAAACTGTCATATAGCAGAATGTGATTTCACCATGGCTGATTTTTCTCATGCGATCTTTGTCAAAAGCAAATTAGATCTTTGCAATTTTGACCATGCCAACTGGCACAATATCACTACGACCGATACCTGCTTTCTCACCAGCAAAACAGAAAGCATCCGTAAAACCGATAATCACCGCCTACAGGCGGAAGGATTGGCAGCCTGATGAATTCTTCTTATAAAACAATCCAATGTCGACAGCCGCAATCACAACGACAATCAAATACCGTCGCTACACTGCACCAGCCTGACAAATCTGTTCTTTTTGAGGCACAAGTTACCTGCCAACTGAGTGAAGAGAGTTGGTTGCTCGACCATATTAAACAATCTGGCCGCGCGTTTAGTTGCTTGCTAAAACCACAAATGGGTGATCAAGTTTTATACGCTCAATCAGGAGAGAGTTGCTACATCATTGCCGTATTAACCCGCGCATCTGAGCGCTACGACAATGCTCATAACTTATCTCTACCTGAACTACAGCCTGTTATGCTGAAAGCTGAATCGATTGTTTTAATTGGTCAACAAAAACTGACGCTGTCAAGTTTGGCAGACATCGAAATAAATGCGCTGCTTGGCACTATAAAGTGTAATGCCAAAAATCTTTTTCAAACCATACAGCAGAGTTTTATACAAATTAGTAAACAATTCGTTAGCCGGTCTGAACACCGGGACATATCCGCAAGTAAGTTACTTAAAAGTCATGCCCGCCATCAAATCATTAGCGCAGATAAAGAGATGAAAATTGATGCAGAGCGAATAAACATGGGGTGAAAAAACACGATGCCGGGACCAGTCAACAATATGGGAGGTACCACCGCAGTAGCGGTTGACCCAATTAATGTGATAACGCCTGCCGGGCCAGTGCCGACACCACTGCCTAATGTGATAAACACGGCCACTATTATTCCCAATGTGCCCAATATATTTTATGGAGGTCTACCCATCGTTAACCAGATGACCGAAAACCCGGTTAGCGTTGGCTCGGTTCCCAATGGAGGCGTTGCAACTGCCGGCATGTGCCAGGATGCACAAAATATTGGTTGCAGCACAGTGCTCAATACCGGTGGGATGATGTCGACATCTATGGCGGATGCAACCGGCCACAACAAGGACTTTAATTCCTTTGCTGTTCATATGACTCCGAGCCCACCGGCCAAATGGATGACT
The DNA here is from genome assembly GCA_964578045.1 of uncultured Kangiella sp. GTDB lineage: Bacteria > Pseudomonadota > Gammaproteobacteria > Enterobacterales > Kangiellaceae. Next base: position 17,742 of record CAZOBX010000050.1, read on the forward strand.
TTAAGATGAGTGGAGATAGTATCAATTCTTTACGTTTAATAAAAACAATTTTAATTGTTGGCCTGTTGAGTGGCTGCTCGGTTATGTCCGGCCTGGAGACTTTGAATAGCTGGATGCCATGGTATCGCAATAACCAGGTCGACAGTGTTGCGGTTTATGTGAAACCCGATCCTGATTTAGACCATGCGGTCAGTATTGATGTGGTTTTTATCTATGACGATATGATTCAGACCATGCTAAAAGAATTTGATGCCATTCAATGGTTCGAAAAAAAACAGGCGCTGATGGTAAGTTATGCACCACAGTTGGATGTATTGCAATGGCAAATGGTCAGCGGCTATGGTCGAAAAACGAAACAGTTACCTGAAAAACACAAAGATGCTATTGCGGTAATGGCGTTTGCTTATTATCCGAGTAGTCCGAATACAAAAGCCGTATTAACCGATCTTGAAACACCCTGGGTGGTGTTTGATTCAAATAAACTGATCACCCAATCCGGCCCACCTGATTTTGAACATTCGGCCAACTAGCAAAGTGATTGACATAAGAGGATTAAAAGCATGAGTGCTATGCAACAGATTTCACAACCGGTGCACTGGTTCGAAGGCATGTTATTGTCACCCCAACATTTTCAGCAGAACAATCAATGCTTTGAACAACTGATGTTTCATCAACTGCGCCGCGTCGCGCCTTACTTCTATGGCGTGATTGAACTGAGTATCGACAAGGATGCATTAGCCAATAATAAATTACTGATCCAGAAAATCCATGCGGTCATGACTGATGGTACTGTGGTGGAAAATGGCAGTGCAGATAAAAGCCCATTATTGTGCTATGACTTCAGAAATTTAAAGGACATCGAACGGCAAACACCATTTTTTATCTATCTGGCGGTGGCTCATCAGCAAGGTACTAGTGCAGAAAATATTGATCTGGAAATGAAACGCTATGAAAGTGTTAATACTGGAAAGGTGATCGATCAAAATGATCCTCAAAATCAGGTTGATCTGGTTCGACTAAACCTCAAATTACAATTACTACCAGAAAATGAGTTATCTCCAAACTACAGTTACCTCCCGCTAATCAAACTACAACAAAATCATGATGGTAGTTTTAAGAAGTTAATTTATACACCGCCACTGCTAAAGGTTACTTCTGTGGTAAGTGATTCACCCGCAGGTTCAGAATTGGGAGAAAAAATTGATACGCTGATTGCTTCCCTGCGCTGTAAGGCGACCGAGCAACGTAATTATTTTATAGAAAAACAAACCAATGGTGCTCCACTAACCAATGCTCAAAAACTAAAGCTGCATCACCTGAGTCAATGTCTTCCTCGACTGGAAGTGATGATTGGCAGTCACAAATCTCATCCTTATGATCTTTATCTGGCGATGATCGATTTATCAGCAGGCGTGGCGATCTTACAAGATGACATACTACCGCCCGTTTATCCTAAATACAACCATCTGGATCTCGATAAAACCTTCAAATCAGTTTTTAATGATGTTGAGAGAATTATCGAAAAACTGCAATTAAATTTTGAAGTGCACTCGTTAAAGCTCAACCAGGAAAATGAATTTCAGCATCTCTATACCCATCAACCTGATACCAGGCAGCTCATGTTAGCATTTAGATTAGCCGCAGGTGTCAGTCGAGAACAGCTAATTTCCTGGGTAGATAGTGCCTATTTTTGCACCCATGATAAACTTAACGATTTATTAACCGACCGTATTACTGGAAGTAAACGCCAACACGTGGATAACTTTACTCAACTCGAAATTGAAGAAAGCGAGGACGAATTATTTTTTATTTTTGAAGCAACCAGTGAATTTCTAACCATCGGTCGACAACTCACAATAAAAAGTTCAGACCAACGCTTAGATCAATATATTCCTCGAGCGGTGAACTGGTTTGATATGCGCAACAAGGTACTTAACTGATGTCTCTTCGTCCAAAAATAAAAGAATTTAATTCGCTGGAACTGTTCGAAGATTTCTTATGCTTCTGGAATTCTCTGCATAAAAAACTCATCCAATTCTATCAGGCGGGCATTATTCTGACATCGGAAGATGACGCCAAAATTGACAATATTCCCCGTTATATTCAGCGTCAATTAATAAACTTTGCCGAACAACAAAAACAACAAGTGAGTCTAATCGCTTTACCCGGACAAATGACAATATACCAGGATATTTTGTATGCCATTGCTGCTTTTATTGATGAGCAGTTACTGCAACAGGTAAAATGGAATCAACAGCAAAACTGGATCCCATTGATGCTGGAATTGAAACTGTTTGGAAGTCGCAACTCGGGTGAAAAACTGATTAATCGTATGCAGCTGCTAAGTGAGGTATCACACGAATTCAGCGATGATCAAAAAGCCTTGGCAAAGTGTTATTTAAGAGTTTTATGGTTGGGATTTGATGGTAAATTTCGCAATCAACCAGCAAAATTGAAACAACTTAAAGAGCAATTGATGACTAGTGCAGAGTTAACAACGCCTGACTTATCAGTAAAAACATTGTTTTCACAAGCTTACCTTCAAAACATTAATCCGATGGAACAATCCAGATTAGCGCCTATTTCGAAATGGCAGCGTTATATCGCCCGCGGCATTTTTGGCTACCTGTTGGTTACCGGAATTATCTGGTTAACCTTAACATGGGAATTGGCCAAGCGATTGAGTAGCTAAGTGGTAACCTATGGACTCTGAATCATTAACATCACAAGCCAATGAGCTTTTATTCTACGCTGAAACTTCAGTAGGTTGGTGGAATTTTGGATGGACGTTAATTATTTTAGCCATGCTATTTCTACTGCTGTTCATCAAAGGCGATTTGTCGATTGTGAAGGTGGCATCATCAATTAAAGATAGGCTGTTTGCATTTTTCCAGAAATTAGCAAAACTAAAAGCCATGTCTGAGCCTGTCCATATGTCGCATTTGTTTAATGCTTTGGAGTTGCTCACAGCAAAGAGTATAGAACGATATGACATTCCGACCTATCTGGCTTTATCCGTTGACACCGATCTGTCCAGTATTCTGGGTAGTATTGACGCGGGTCATCGTGAGAAGTTGATCCTGCAACAGCACAAAAAAGAAGGTGATAAAGATTGGTATTTGTTTGACCAGGGATGTGTCATTAACCATCCAAATCCAGTTGAAATAATAGCCGACTTGTGTCAATACCGACCGGAACGTCCCCTGGATGGAATAATCATCTGTGTACCGTCCTCGCAACTATTAGCGAGAGAGCCTATCGATATTGATAAAAACGCAGAAATACTCTATCAACAATTATGGCAACTACAAAAAAAACTTGAATTTATTTTACCTGTCTATTTAATCATAACCGACTGTGACCAAGTCAGTGGTTTCAAGCGTTTTTGGCAATTTCCAGATTTACATCAACATCATGACGGTATTGTCGGTTGGTCAAATCCGAACGATGAAAACCAGCCCTACACCCAAAACTGGGTCCGTGAAGCGTTAAACATGGTTGCCAATAAACTACGCCATATTCACATTAACTTTATAAAAACCCCTGCAGAAGCAGATTCAGTTGTCGCATTATTATTTCCCGCTAACCTGGCTCAGTTGACATCAGGCTTGACTCGTTTTTGTGATACCTTGTTTAGCGGTTCAAGCTTTCATCACTCCTTTATGTTTCGTGGCATCTATTTTTCTGGAAAGCTGAGTAAGGATAAAGAGCAACCTCCTGTCGATAAATTTATTGAAGAATTATTTAGTAAAAAGATATTTAAAGAATCGAACCTGGCTTACCCACCGCAGAAAAAAATATTCTCCAGCAGTAAACAACTGCGTTTTTATCAATATATTTCTGCTGGACTATTTCTATCTATGTCTAGCTGGCTTGCTGTCGATACAATTAATCTAACTAAACAAACAAAAAACCTGGTTACAGAAATTGAAACGATTTCCGACGACCATCACGATAAAAATCATAAAAAGGGTATTAAATATATTAGCATGGTGTTGGAAAATATCGCTAATATGGACGCCAGCAAACTCGTACACGCCAGTATACCCTGGTCCTGGACAACCAACCTTGACGAAGAACTGATTGACTATTTTGCAGTTAACATTTTTGGCCGTATCGTTTTTCCGGCGTTCGAGTGTCAGATGAACAATTTATTGTTACAACAAACAAATGGAAGCAGCACTGATATAACGCCTGTTGGTTGGTTTGAAAAAACAGCTCGTTTGCTTGAATTAAATGGAAAGCTTACAGAACTATTAGGAAAGACCGGTTTTTCAGAAGCGCAAGTTGCTAAACGATTTGCTTATCTGGTAAAAAATCTTTACAACGCCGAGATCCCAATAGAATTTAATCAACGTTCAACGCTCTATTTCAACGCCATTAAAGACCGGTCATATCCGATAAATCAGGCTAATCAAGGTCAAACTAGCAATACGGGGGTTTCACAGCCGGCAAATTGCCAATTAGCTCAGATTGACAAAACTGATTTATGGAAGCAAATAAAATTAAAAGTAGATAGGCAGATCCAACATGCTCGAGAGCAAGTACAGGCACCTGAATCATTTCTAAGCGATTTAGCTGATTTGCAAAGCCTTCCTGCAATCTTGTCTTGGTATCAGCGAGCGCCTGACTTTTCGTCGGGATTACAAAAATACAATCATTGGACCACAAATATGCAAGAAAATTGGTTGAAAGGCCACAGCAATCACAATATCTGTCAACGTATAAATCAGTCACTAAATAGTATGATAGTCGAATTGGAAATTAACGATAATCAATATGCTAAACGATTTTTTGATGATTGTAATATGGCTGTGCATCAACAAATGGAGCAAGACAATAGTTTGATGTTGGCTGGGCTATACCAGGAAACCGATAATGAGTATCAATTCACCGAAAATTTTCAAAAATCATCTCGTCAGATAAAAAATATTTCCTATCTCCCGTTTATTCACGTAAGCACTCCAAACCATTTTGACAAGGATGATTCTGATTTTTTCTGGTCAGTCGAACACCTCAATCAAGCGTTGCAAATGTATGATGATTATGAAGCGTTTGCCAAACAAAATTATTCCAGCATTGATCTTCCGACCAGAGATAGGTTAAAAGTAGGTAAATATAATAATAGCAAAACCGATGGTACGATCAGTGAGGCAAGTAATGAACCTAGTAAAGATACAAATAGTGAGGAAAGTAATGCTGCAACCAATTTAGAAAAAAACCTGGAAAGCAACCCAGAAAACACTCAAGAAATTAACCGAGAAGGTACTAATAGAGTAAGTCAAAATCAAAACGAAAGTTATTTAGCCCAGGCGGTTGTACTTAAGCAGTTACAGCTGGCCATGTTAACGGCAGTCTCTGATGCCCGAGTAAAAGAAACCGCTCAATATAAGCCTGATAATTTTCAACCTGCCAGCCAACGCGAAGCCTACTTACAAAGTCATATTGCTAATTTCAGGGAGGCGATGAATAGCCTTATTGAAATACATAATAAGTTTGAGCGCCTCAATTTTTCCGATACCCATCAATGGTTTTTAAATATAGCCAATCGTCATGCTTTCAAATTATTAAAAGACGTTGATAATGTCTATCGGGATAGCCGACTCTATACTCCGCTTCCCAGACCTTTGTGGAGCGCTCATAAATACACCGAAGCCTTATTTGGTATTAACGGTCAAGGACAACTAGACGATTATCTGGTGGCGCAATCAGATAGAGCGAATTTTATCGCTTTTAAATATGCCGAGCCTTTGCTCACCTTTTTAAAAACGACCAATGCCAGAACAACTAACTACCAGCTATTTAGTCAATGGGAAAAAACATTGATAACGCTCAACAAACAACTCAACAAAGATCCCGCCAACGACCTGAATAACCTCGAACAGTTCTTTACTAACCAATTGATCAATACCGATCAAAGCAATTGCTTTACACAAACAAAACTCTTTTTGGAACCTCAGGAAAATAACTTGTTTGCAGCTAGCCAAAACGAAATTGTGAAATTGGCGAGCAAACACTGTACAAGCTTCCAGGCCGACAGGATCATCCAGGAATACCGACAAGTATCAACTTTATTTAGTCAGTTGCTGGCAAGTAAATATCCTTTTTCCAAGAATTCTGGACGTGGAATTGTATCCCCTCAATCAATGAAAATATTTCTAGGTCAATATTCAGGAAAAGATAGCGGACTGGCGCAACGCATGAAAATACTGGCATGGAAAAAACAGGAATATAAAAGAGCCCATCAATTTATCCTCAGTCTTGATGAAAGTATTGATTTCTTTAATTATCTGTTTGGCGCAAGCAGTGGTATTGACGCGCCCGGCATTGAAATAGCTACGGATTTTAATGTCTTGCAGACATTGGCGTCAAATGTCAATCATTTGAGTCGTTGGCAACTAAAAATTGGTAATAAATTCATTAGTTATCCTGGCGAAAAAAGCTCCATTTTCTGGCTACCGGAAAACAGAACAGAGTTTAGCTTAACATGGGCTGAGGATTCACCTTATGAAGCGACCGCCTTGATGGGAAAAACAAGGGCTAATCAATTAATCTACAAAGAAAAAGGTGTTTGGAGTCTGCTTCATTTTATCCAACGTCATCGCTCTAAAAGCAACGACAACAGTGCCTTGACCACTGAATCGGTGTTACTTGATTTTAGTGCGAAACTCAAGCTCAAAAAACTAGTAAACGATAATTCGGACAATTCGCTTATCGAATCAGGTCCAGAGGGATCTGTGGATCAAAATGCCCAATCGGCATTAGGATTTATGCGCTTGACCTTGTATGGATTAGATCCAGAAACCAAACAAAAAATGGCGATTAATATTCCAAAAATATTTCCTCACTACGCACCAAGAGTAAAATAAGGAAAAATTATTATGAATTCGATAGTCGAGACTCCGATCAACGAACGTATCAACCACTTATTTCATGCTCAAACAGGCATTGACTTAGATCAATTACTACTGCCGATAACAAGTGACCAGCCCAGTGGTGAATCCTTAAGAGAAAATGGCATTTATCAGGCTATCAAAAAAGCCCGTGAAGCAGACGATCCCAATTTACCATTAGGAGACTGGCAGCATGATCTTAAAGTGGCGGACTGGGACAAAGTTTCTTCAATTGCCATCAAAGCGTTGACCCACAAGACCAAAGATCTGCAAATTGCTATTTGGTTTTTGGAAGCGCAAGTCCACAAATTTGGCTTTGCAGGTATAGCACCCGCTTTACAATTTATTAGCGATTTAACTGACAAATTTTGGGATGATATTCATCCACAAATGTATGATGGTGACTTAGAATACAGAACAAATCTGATTGTCTGGCTTAACGAAAAAATACAACCTTCTATCAAGCAATTACCTATTACTGAGATTCGAAATGATATTCAATATTGTTGGGCAGACTGGGAATTGGCAATCCAGATTGAACAGTTGCCAGCAGAGCGAAGAAAAGACGACTTTGATTATCCTGCTAGCCAGAATATCATTCACGCGATAATTGCAACACCGATTGAATTTTACCAACAACTTTATGAAAATATCTCCGATGCGATATCTTGTATCGATCATTTTTCGAACTCACTCGAAAAACACTGCGGCAGAGACTCTCCTACTTTATCGGGATTAAAAATTTCATTGTTGGAAATCAGGAATACACTAGCCGAGCAAGTCAAACATAGAGGGCTATTTGCAAATGCGACTGAACAAAATAAACCCGACAAAGTACAAAGTGGGTCAAATGCAACTAAATCTGAAGGTGGTGGAAACGACAATAATGACCGGTTCAATGACCCAACAATATTAAATACTCGTGAACAAGCCTACCGACAACTATCAGAAGCCGCAGAATATCTTATGCGCGATGATCCCCATAGCCCGGTGCCTTACCTTGTTTTTAAAGCGATTGATTGGGGTAACCTGAATACCGCGGAGCTCTATCAAGAACTCTTTGTTGACTATCAGGGTCAGTTAAATATTTTCGAATTGTTGGGACTGGATATTGATAAAAAATAGAATAGGAGATAAAACCATGGGGCATCCAATGGCACTAAGGTTGGGTAAAGCGATCGTATTTCTTCTAATACCTGTGGGTGTCAAACGATCGCGCTGCGACGTTAGAAGATTGTCGATAACCTCGAATGATTTTATTAATTGGAATTTAGAAAAATAAGGCCATCTGTTATGACCGCATCTTTGAAACCAGAATTAGAAGATCTGACTTTTCCAATTGGACAAGCGGTTCAAATTGGTGAGACGAATCCAATTAATCACCACAACAATCCGCAACTAACTCCAGTTACACCCTGGAATGAGGAACAGTGGCAGAAAACAATGTTGGCACTTTGCAATGATGTTTCGCTTGTATTACCTGAACAGCGTAGTGATTGGTTAATTGCTTTGCGCGAATTTGTGGTAACGAAACCAATTTTACACAATACTACTCTGCAACAAGCAGTCCAATTATCAAATTTACTTTGCGATTGGCATTTGCAGATTGAGTGTTTTTCCAGGCTGGAACCAATATTAGCCGAGGATGTTAACATTCTTGCCTATGCAAATTGGAAACTCGGTGATTGGAAAACCGCTGTTGAGCTACTGAAACGACAAATGCTACTTAATCCAGAAAATGTTTGTAGCTATAATTTCTATACTTATATAACTCAACTGTCTAACCAACAGGCATTCTCCTGCTATTTTGACCAATCAATTTCAAATCATTTAAGACTTGAACCATTATCACACCATCACAGTAATGAATTTTTTTGGCAATATTGGGACCCTCAAATCGCCGAGTTGTGTTGCCTGCCATATTTTGAAAATAAAGAGCAATGGAATAGTTGGTTAACCAGACAACAATCATTGATTGATCAATCAACTTTTGCGGTCATGCATAAGCGATGGGGATTTATCGGTGTTGTCAGTCTGGTAACCCATAGCAATGTCGGTTTTTTTTATTTCTGGATTGGGAAAAATTTCCGGAACAGCGGTTATGGAACAGAAGCCGTTTCTCTTTTACTACAAATGGGTGTTGAATATTTTAATATCGATTGTTGTTATGCTAAGGTTTTTGAGCAGAACAAAAAGTCCCAAAAAGCTTTATCCAAGCTGGGCTTTCAACAACTACCTTTTATTGCTGCTGTGCCTCATGAAGATGAATTATATTATTATGCTGGAGCAGAAAAATCGGCTAAAGAAAATGCCAGAGAGCTTCACCATTTGTTGAACAATATGCAATCAGATAACGAAATTGATGTGCCAATCAGTTGGAAAATGGAATTTTAAAAATGACCCGCAACGGCTCTCAAAGACATTTTTCCATCAAGGGCAGGAACGGTTGTAATATGAAAACAGCCGCGTTGAACATTAGACACCTTGCCAGCTTTGATCTGCTCAATACGGGGATAATGGTGCACTTCAGCACGCCCGTAATTTTTCGGAGCGGTAAAACCACTGCGCAATTGACGTTGCAATTGTGGCGAGAGTCGGTGGCTCAAAATGGTTTGTTCTCGCTGTGGTGCTGGCTCTTTAATACTTGGTGGTTGATGATTTCGAAAAGCAGAATTGCCAACCCATTGACTAAAAGCAGCGGCTCTTTTGTCGATATCGCTGGTGTATTCTCGCCCAAATTGAAGGCGCGGCTGAAAAGGCGCATTAATGCCAATCAGCTTGATCGTCTGGCGACCACTGCCCCATAGGTTATTTGCCATTCTCAAAAATCCATGATTTCAGCGAAATAATGCATTGCATTCTGCACACAAACTATTACTACCATAGCTCTTAATGAGGTTGAATTCAAATCTATGGCTATCATTTATCAAACCTATTCTATTGCTGAGGCCCATTGCAAGGCCTACATTACCCAAAATAAAGGCGAAGCAGATCTATGGGTATATAATGTCGGAAACCGTGGATTAGCTTACGATAATAGCCTTTGGTATGTGACCAATAACCGCTCAGAGGCTACTGCAAGAGTGTTTTTTTGTTCCCGAGGCATATCACAACTGATCGTTTACTTTGTCACAAACAAGTCGGAGGCGGGATGGCAAAAAGTGCACCCCATGGAGGGAAGGTTATAAGTTTAATCCAGCTTAGAGCGAGCCGACAAATTCTTGTTGACGCCATGCTTCATAGCTAATGATGGCGACAGCATTGGAAAGATTTAAACTTCGACTGTTCTCCTGCATCGGAATTTTTACTCTTAATTCAAGTGGAATGTTATCCATGACTTCAGATGATAGCCCATGAGTCTCTGCCCCAAAAAGGAGAACATCTCCCGGAACATAGGTGATATCCACATGATTTCGTGTGCCTTTAGTGGTGCAAGCAATAATGCGCCTGTTTTCCATGGCTGATGAAAATTCCTGATAGTTGCTGTATATAGTCACATTCTCCAGATCTCTGTAATCTAACCCGGCTCTGCGTAGTTTTTTTTCGTCAAGGTCAAACCCCAACGGTTCAATAAGATGAAGTTGGCAGCCATTATTGGCAATCAACCTCATTATATTGCCAGTATTTGGAGCTATTTGTGGCTCAAAAAGCGCTATGTGAAACATATGATTTTTTATATCTTATAAATTTATTCAATATTATATACCCGTTCCACCTCAAGATGCAGGTTTCAGCAAGGCTAGAAACTGCCATATTTGAGGCATGGAATTTTTCGGCTAGTCATTTATGTCCAAGGATGGACTGTATGCAGGAAATGCAAGGAGCAATTTCCTGTCTAGCTAGAAATTTCATAACAAAGAAGAGGGTTGTTTATAGCCTCGCCTAAGAGCGCCTACTTTTGGTGCCCTTCGGGTGCTCAGCTAGAAAACTTGCACCGCGTTATCACTCTTGGAAAGGACTCGTC
>CAZOBX010000051.1:0-28373 GCA_964578045.1 uncultured Kangiella sp.
ATATCAATCGCGCTCGCCTAGTGCGTAACGTAACGGGCCTTTTTGCGTTCTTTTGTGGCTTTTGACTTAAAAAACGTTAAAAAATGGTGCGGACCAAAGGTCCGCTGATCGAACTTTTCAGTCAATGACAATTTCTGTTCAGAAACAACCCTCTACTCACTACACATCATATCCTAAATTAGGTGCTAACCACTTTTCAGCCACTTCAATCGTCCATCCTTTTCGTCTGGCATAATCTTCAACCTGTTCCCGGTTAATTTTACCGACCCCAAAATAGCGTGATTCAGGATGAGAAAAATACCAACCAGAGACTGCCGCCGTCGGATACATGGCAAAGTTTTCGGTGATCTGAAGCCCTATTTTTTCATCAGGTTTTAATAACTCCCAGAGGGTTGCTTTTTCAGTGTGATCTGGACAAGCAGGATAACCAGGTGCAGGCCTAATGCCCTGATATTTTTCTGAAATCAATTCTTCATTAGTCAGTTGTTCCTCTCGATCGTAAGCCCATAGTTCTTTACGGACTTTTTCATGCATCCGCTCCGCAAAAGCTTCCGCCAGTCGATCAGCCAAAGATTTCAATAAGATACTTGAGTAATCATCATTTTGTGACTCAAAATACTCAATCTTCTCGTCAATTCCAATTCCGGTGGTTAATGCAAACATACCAACATAATCTTCTACATCGGCATCAGTTGGTGCGATAAAATCGGCTAAAGAATAATTAGCTTTACCTTGTCGAGTTTGTTTTTGTTGACGAAGGCAAAACAATGTATGTTGGATCGTATCTCGCTTTCCATCGAAATAGATTTCAATATCATCTTCAACACTATTCGCCGGAAAAAAACCGACCACGGCTCTGGCGGTTAACCACTTTTCTGCAATTATTTGCTTTAACATTTGTTGCGCATCTTCAAATAGCTTGCTTGCAGACTCTCCAACCACGCTGTCTTTTAAGATTCTTGGATAGCGACCGGCTAATTCCCAACTTCTGAAAAAAGGTGTCCAGTCGATTCTTTCAACTAATTCCTTTAACGGAAAATCGTCGAAAACTCTGGTGCCAATAAAACTTGGTTTTACCGGTTGATAACCCCGCCAATTAATATTCGCTTTAAATCGACGAGATACTGATAAGCTCGTTTGAATTTGTTTGACTTTTCGTTCCGCTCGTTTAACCCGAAGCACCTCATACTCTGTTTTTATTGTTTGTGTATACTCAGCTTTGTGCTCCGGACTTAATAATTTTCTTGACGCATTGACTATCCTCGATGCGTCGGTAATATAAATCGTGGAATGGGCATATTGTGGTTCGATCTTCACTGCCGTATGAATTTGAGAAGTGGTCGCACCGCCAATCAACAAAGGAAGATCAAGGCCTATTCTTTGCATTTCCTTTGCAACGGTGACCATTTCATCTAACGAAGGTGTGATCAATCCAGACAAACCGATCAAGTCACATTTTTCATCAATCGCTGTTCGAATAATTTTATCGCAACTGACCATCACGCCGAGATCAACCACATCATAGCCATTACATTGTAATACTACCGCGACAATATTTTTACCAATGTCGTGAACGTCACCTTTAACGGTTGCTAAAAGGACTTTTCCTTTTGAAGTTAAAGCTTGGCCGGATTCCAGCTTTTCCTTATCCATAAAGGGTTCTAAATAGGCGACCGCACTTTTCATCACCCTTGCAGACTTAACCACTTGAGGTAAAAACATTTTTCCGGCACCAAATAAATCACCAACCACATTCATGCCATCCATCAAAGGCCCTTCAATAACCTCAAGAGATTTATCGCAATTCTTCCTGGCTTCTTCTACATCTTCAACGATAAAATTTGTAATACCTTTCACCAACGCATGCTGGATTCTCTGGTTGACTTCTTTTTCTCGCCACTCGAGTTGTTTCTCCTGTTTTTCTTCACTGCTGATACCCAGATATTTTTCTGCGACGGTCACCAATCTTTCGGTCGCATCGGGGTCTTTATTTAACACGACGTCTTCTACGGCGATCTTTAAATCCGGATCAATTTCAGAATAAATTTCTAATTGCCCTGCATTAACAATCCCCATATCCATCCCTGCATTGATCGCATAAAATAGAAAAACAGAATGAATCGCTTCTCTTACTTTGTTATTGCCCCTAAATGAAAATGATACGTTAGAAACACCGCCTGAAACTAAAGCGCCTGGTAGATTTTTCTTTATCCAAGCGGTCGCCTGAATAAAATCAACCGCATAATTATTATGTTCTTCTATTCCGGTTGCGATTGCAAAAATATTGGGGTCAAAAATAATATCTTGTGGAATAAACCCTACCTGATTAGTCAAAATATCATAGGCTCTTTGACAAATTTCAATTTTGCGTTGATAAGTATCAGCCTGCCCCTGTTCATCAAAGGCCATTACAATGACGGCAGCGCCGTATCGATACGCCAATTTAGCAGTTTTGACGAATGCTTGTTCGCCCTCCTTCAGAGAAATAGAATTGACGATCCCCTTCCCTTGCACACATTTTAATCCTTCTTCTATCACTTGCCATTTTGACGAATCGATCATGATCGGCACTTTAGAGATATCCGGCTCGGCAGCAATTAAATTAAGGAAACGACGCATACTGGCGACCGAGTCCAACATACCTTCGTCCATGTTAATGTCAATAATCGATGCACCATTTTCAACCTGATCTCGAGCGACATCTAACGCAGTAGTAAAGTCATCTTGCTTGATCAACCTTAGAAATTTCGCAGAACCGGTAACGTTAGTTCTTTCGCCCACATTAATAAATAAGCTTTCTGGATCAATATTTAAATCTTCTAATCCGGATAGATGGGTTGCCGGTTTTAGAACTGGGATTTTTCTCGGCTGGCAGGTTTCAACGATTTCATTTAGAGCTTTGATGTGTGCTGGCCCCGTGCCACAACAGCCACCGACAATATTAAGCAATCCTGATTGTGCCCACTCAAGCAGCTCGTTTTTCATATAATCCGGGGTTTCGTCATAACCACCAAATTCGTTTGGTAGACCGGCGTTAGGGTGAGCAGAAACGTAACAATTGGCAATCGAAGATAGTTCAGCGATATAGGGTCTGAGCTCCTTTGCGCCAAGCGCACAATTGAGTCCGAAACTGATTGGTTTGGCGTGCTTAAGCGAATGATAAAAAGCGCTGGTTGTTTGCCCGGTTAAGGTTCTACCGGATGCGTCGGTAATGGTACCGGAGATCATCACTGGTCTGATGTTGCCGGAGTCTTCAAAATAGCATTCAACTGCAAAGACAGCCGCTTTGGCATTGAGCGTATCAAACACGGTTTCAATCAATATGATATCGGCTCCCCCATCGACCAAGGCCTTGGTGGATTCATAATAGGCTTTTTTCATTTCATCGAAACTAATTGCTCGATAAGCAGGATCATTGACATCCGGTGACAATCCGCAGGTTTTATTGGTCGGCCCCAAAACACCTGCAACAAATCGCGGCTTATCTGTCGTCGAAAATTCGGCAGCGAGCTGTTTAGCCATTTTGGCAGCCTGAAAGTTGATCTCCGCGCTAATTGACTCCATCTGATAATCAGCCATTGCAATGCTTGTCGCATTAAATGTATTGGTTTCAATAATATCCGAACCAGCTTCCAGGTAAGCACGGTAAACCGATTTAATAATCGAAGGCTGAGTCAAACAAAGTAAATCATTGTTACCTTTTAAATCACAAGGCCAATCTGAGAATCGCTCACCACGAAAATCCCTTTCTTCAAGGTTATGGGATTGCAGCATAGTACCGGTTGCGCCATCTAATAATAGAATGCTTTCGGCCAACCGCTTTTGCAATAAATGGGTGATTTCGTTCATTTGGATACAGCTCTTAAAATTGTTCTTTGCAGACTAGATCAAAAGACTCTAGCGATCAGTCTAGTCAATTAAGTGGATTTCTACTGAATATAATGGACGTTTAGACGTCTACACGTATAAATGTAGCACTGACCTGAAGAAATAACAAGGAATGCTCAGAATTGGAAGTTATAACTGCTCGCTACAGAATGCGTTACATGCGTCTGGTGATTGTGGGAATTACTCGAAACTGACGCCTAAAATACCAATCTTAATATTCAAAATTTCCTGGTGCTGAAGTCTAAATTTTACTGAAAGACGGACGCTTGCAAAACGCTCCTACGACGATTCCACTGGTTCAGGAAAGAATTTTATGGGTGGAAAACGTTCTTTACTCCCCCTTTCTGATCTTTCAGCCATAATTTGCAGTTATAACCAATGGGAGAATATTGAGGAGATAAAATCAACAAAAATTTTAACTAAGACTGTAAAGTTATTCCTCTTGTTTTTTAGCTAATTCTTCATCCTTTGGCAATGGTTGCCCAGTATATGCGTGTAAAAAGGCTTCACACAAAAGTTCGCTATTGGTTGCGTGGCGCAGGTTAGAGACCTGCCGACGAGTTCTTTCGTCGGTTAATATCTTGAGCACAGAAAAAGGGATCGAAACCGTTATTTTTTTGACATTCTCTCTTTTATCGCCGTGTTCGACGTATGGATTAATATAATCCCCATTCCAACTTCTCATTGTATAAACCCTGCTTTAAATCTGAACCAACATTCTACACGAGTTTAGCCATCTAAACATCTTGACAAGGACTTAATCCTGTATATACTTTTAGACATATAGACGGCCATACGTCTTTGTAGCAAATAAGGGTCTTAAGACAAATCACCACCGGAGCAAAAGAATGTCTACTAACAACCAACAATCGATAGAGACCATCGCCGTTCGTGCTGGCATTGAAACAGATACTCAGTACGGAGCGATCACCCCGCCCCTGTATCTATCGAGCAATTACAGTTTTGCTGGATTCGATGCCAAGCGCGAATTTGATTATTCTCGTTCTGGCAATCCCACCCGACAACTGTTAGGTCAGGCGCTAGCGGATCTTGAAAGTGGTTTTGGTGGCATCGTAACCTCCAGTGGAATGTCTGCGATTTTTGCCGTACTTCAACTGTTGAAAGGTGGCGAAAGAGTTCTTGCACCCCATGATTGTTACGGCGGTACTTTTAGATTATTTAAGTCATATGCAGAAAAAGGTCTGATCACTTTGGATTTTGTAGATCAAACTGATGAGCAAGCTTTAGCCCTGGCCCTTGAAAAGAAACCAAAAATTGTTTGGATCGAAACTCCAAGCAATCCTTTGTTAAGAGTGGTTGATATTGAAAAGATCTCCCAACTTGCGAAACAACAAGATGCACTCGTAGTGGTCGACAATACTTTCTTGTCACCAGTATTTCAAAAGCCTTTATTGTTAGGGGCAGATATTGTGGTTCATTCCACTACCAAATATATCAACGGACATAGCGATGTTGTTGGCGGCGCGGTAGTTGCCAAGGATCAACAAGTGTATGAAGATATCGCCTGGTGGGCAAATTGTACTGGCATTACCGGTGCGGCATTTGACAGCTTTTTAACTTTGCGAGGACTTCGAACCTTAGACGTTCGTGTACAAAGACACGCAAAAAATGCCAATAAATTAGTCGACTGTTTAGTTTCCCATCCACAGGTTGAACATGTCTACTTTCCCGGACTAGTCGGTCACCCCGGTCACGAAATTGCAAAAAAACAACAATCAGGATTTGGCTCGATGATTTCTTTCAAAATTAAAGGGGATGTTGAGAATGTGAAATCGTTTTTGTCGGGATTACGAGTATTTTCATTAGCGGAGTCTTTAGGCGGCGTTGAAAGTTTAATATGTCATCCATCGACTATGACTCATGCAGCAGTCTCATTGGAAGAGCAAGCTATTGCTGGTATCACCCAAAATTTATTAAGAGTTTCGGTCGGCATTGAAAATATCGATGATTTGATTGATGATATCCAACGAGGATTTGAGGCGGTTTTTCCGGTTGAAGTTGACCAGGATAAATGCAAAGTTACCGCTGTAAGTTGCTAGCTTTGGATATTCTGATTTGATAGCGAAAGTCTGTGATGTTGTAACCTTCGCTAAATTCCTCTGAAGATTAAGAGCCTTTGTTGAAGTTGAAACCCTTTGTACCTGAGTAATAGTTAATATCCTCCAAATCGTTAACTATTCGATCGAGTTGATCCTATCCTAGCCCTCCCTTTGCAATGGGGAGAAGATCTTTTCCTTGACCTAAATCAATTAAAGTTTACAATGTTCAGAAATTACTGAACGCTCAGAACGTAATACTATGATCATGTCAGCCAAAATAGAATCCTTTGTCATGCACTGCGGTGAAATGGGTAGTCGCTGGGGCTTTAATCGAACCGTTGGCCAAATGTACGGGCTGTTGATCATCCATGAACAGCCTCTCAGCGCCATTCAAATATCCGAGGCTTTAAATATCTCGCGCGGCAACGTCAGCATGGGCATCAAAGAGCTGCAATCCTGGCGCTTGGTGCATGTTCAACACAAACCTAAAGATCGCAAAGAGTATTACCTACCCGCCGGCACAATTTGGGAAATGGCGACTCGGGTATTTGAAGAACGGCGTAAACGAGAAGTTGATCCGACTCTTTCTTTACTCAGAGACAACCTTTTGGACGAACCCACGAATTCGAAGGAACAGTTTGCTCACCAGCAAATGCGTGAAATACACGATTTGCTTGAGACCATTACCCAATGGGCCGCTGAATTACAAAGCATGAGTCCGGACAAGCTCAATACCTTAATGAAATTGGGAGCAAGCGTCAGTAAGGTGATTGATATGAAAGACAAGTTTCTTAAGAAAAGTTAAGTAAAATCCAAACACCCTGTAAATACTCCTGTTCGAATCGCGACTATGAGGTAGCAAAATGTTAGAAACCGAAATACTCTCACGTATTCAGTTTGCCGCTAATATTAGTTTTCATATACTCTTTCCAACCATTACCATTGCGCTAAGCTGGTTCCTGTTTTATTTCAAAGTGCGCTTTGATTACAGTGGCGACTCGGTCTGGATGCGGGCCTATCGTTTTTGGGTCAAAATATTTGCCCTCACTTTTGCGATAGGCGTCGTCACTGGGATTACCATGTCCTTTCAGTTCGGTACCAACTGGCCAAAATTTATGGAAACCGTGGGTAATATTGCCGGTCCATTATTAGGTTATGAAGTGCTCACCGCCTTCTTTTTAGAGGCTTCATTCTTAGGTATTATGCTGTTTGGCATCAATCGAGTACCGGCTAAAATTCATACCTTGGCAACCTTTATTGTGGCAGTAGGCACCAGCCTCTCGGCTTTCTGGATCCTGGCGCTTAATTCCTGGATGCAAACACCCACCGGTTTTGAAATGCGAGATGGGGTGGCCTTTCCGGTAGATTGGTGGTTAATTATTTTTAACCCTTCTTTCCCTTACCGCATTACCCATATGTTAATTGCATCAGGACTCACCGCATCCTTCTTGGTGGCCGGAATAAGCGCATATCGCATCTTACAAGGTGATGATAAACGAGCGCCAAAACTGACCTTAAAGGCGGCAATAACCGTGGCAGCGGTGTTAACTCCTTTGCAGATTTTTGTCGGCGATTTGCACGGACTCAATACCTTACAACACCAACCGCAAAAAATAGCGGCGATGGAAGGAATTTGGCAAACCCAAAGAGGCGCACCTTTATTATTATTTGCTATTCCGGATAAAGAAACTAAGTCTAATCATTTTGAAATAGGCATACCAAAAGTAGCCAGCTTTATTCTGACCCACGATCTTGACGGCGAAATAAAAGGACTCAATGAATTTGAAGGTAATCACCCGCCTGTTGCGCCGGTATTTTATGCCTTCAGATTAATGCTCACCATCGGCATGTTGATGTTATCAATATCCTGGCTAGCGAGGATCCAGTTATGGCGGCAACAGAGCTTAAATCCCTGGTTGCTCAAAGTTTTAGTTGCGATGAGTTTTTCTGGCTGGCTAGCGACCTTAGCGGGTTGGTATGTCACAGAAATTGGTCGTCAGCCATGGTTAGTCACCGGAATTCTAACGGTCAAAGATGCTGCTACCGACATAGCACCGGCAAATGTAGGTTTTTCGTTATTCCTCTATTTGTCCCTCTATATTGTTTTAATGACCGCCTATTTACATACCCTTTTTACCATGGCAGGTCGCGCCATTGAAATTGAAGAAATCAGTGAAATGGAGCAAGCCAAACATCATCAACAAAAGCGAGTCTATCGCCAGAGAAAACAGGAGAAAAATCATGTTTGAAGCCAATACTCTCGCGGTTATTTTTGTTGGGTTGATGGGCTTTTCTGTTCTGCTTTATGCCATATTGGATGGCTATGATTTAGGTGTCGGTATTTTATTACCCCTGCAACAACAAGATGATAGTGATACGATGATTGCCTCTATCGGTCCGTTTTGGGATGCCAACGAAACCTGGCTGGTGATGGCGATAGGTTTGTTGTTAATTGCGTTCCCAGCGGCTCATAGTTTTATCTTTAAAGAGCTTTACTTGCCAACGGTTATCCTTTTGATCAGCTTAATCTTAAGGGGGGTGGCATTCGATTTTAGAGCCAAGGCAGCGTTTAGTCATAAACCAACCTGGGATAGGGTTTTTAAAGCAGGCTCGTTGCTCGCCGCATTAAGCCAGGGCTATATGTTAGGCATGTATGTGATGGGTTTTGAAACTTCAGTGACCGCTTTTAGTTTTAGTCTACTTAGCGCTGTCGGGGTCGCCGCTGCATACAGCTATATAGGTGCTTGCTGGCTGGTAATGAAAACTGAAGGCGCGTTGCAACAACAAGCTGTGGTGTGGGCTCGAAAAACCGGATGGATCTGTTTTGCTGGGATCATTGCCGTTTCGATAGTCAATCCTTTGATCAATCAAAGCGTTTTCGAAAAATGGTTCAGTGGCCCCTATAGTTTGTACATTTTACCTGTACCAATTATTGGTCTGTTTTTATTTATGTTCACTATTCAACAATTAAAACACTTACCCAAAAAAGATGACAAACATTGCTGGGTCCCTTTTGTCGGTGCGGTGCTTATTTTTGTGTTAGGTTTTTTTGGCTTGGCGTTTAGTTTTTTCCCCTATATCGTCCCTGCAAAACTCACTATCTGGGAAACCGCCGCGGCACCTGAATCACTGAGTTTTATTCTGTGGGGGGCGCTAGTGGTTATACCGGTCATCATTAGTTATACCGCTTATTCCTATCGAGTATTTTGGGGCAAAGTCCGTGAATTACGTTATTATTAGTGTAATTATTCAGCGTAACTGGAACAAAAATCGAAAGCCCCCCTCTCCCCGACCCTCTCCCTGAGGGAGAGGGGGTAGAGTCCCCTCCCCTTGGAAGGGGAGGGTTAGGGAGAGGTCGAAATGTTTGTATGCAATGATCTAGCTAAAGGTAGAATGATCAAAAATAAACCATGATAATTAGTTACTTTTTTGTAAAAACTTCAAATGTATTTGTTCAATAAATCATGAATGACATCGGCCTGGGCTGCCAAAAATTTAATTTTGCGGTTTATATTGGCAATACTCCTGCCATGCTTGAATATCAAGATTTGCGGACCATTAGTCCACTTACAGGCGGAGAGATAGGCTCGATTGGTCAGGCGTGTGGAAATGGCTGGCGTAAAGTTTTTAACGTCTATGCAAAATTGCTGTATAGCTTAAATAAGAATGATTTTGAATTTTCTCAGCTGGCACTCAGCTGGCAACGATATCGAGATTCATTTTTATTGCAATCAGCAAGTAACACAGCACTACTTTTCTCTCCACCTCAATTCGATCCAGATTCTAAAAAATACCATATTGTTTGTGGTAAAACCTACGCCAACCAGCTTTTAGAAACAGGACGACTAAAGGCCGATCTATGCTGGTTAGATGACGAATTTGCAGTTGATAAAAAAAATCGATTAATTGTCTGTCCCTATTTTGATTATCGACAACTTTCTAATATCAAAATAGAACGGCTAGCACAACTGTTAGGTCAATTCCCAAACGGTTAGAGAGTATTGATTTTTCCTGTCAATCATCGAGCAAAGTCGGTAGATTGTTGCAACTGATAAATATCTTCTGAAATCGTTTCCATTTTCTTTTCTAAAAGAGCTTGTGCATCATACAATCCCTGATTGTAGAAATATGCACCAACTTCCTTTGAGAAGAAATCCAGTAAGAAATCGGCATCAAATTGTCCCAACTCTTGTTCGAGTTCTTGCTCAAAGTAAAACTGGATCTTCTTAACGATTATTTCCTTTTCCGATTTTGTGAATTCTATTTTTGACATCGACTAATTGACTCCTACTACTTTAGGGTATTCGACTTTGGGTGAATAATAACATAGGCTGTGTTTTCTATGACCGTTTGGTCCATAAGACAGACTATTGTTAAGGATTTTAGCTATGATTTCGAATCGACTTAGATGCATACTTCTCGCATTGGTATTGGTCTCTGCCTGCTCTTCAGAAAATAAAACCATCTCAGATCAGCCTGCCACCAAGCAAGCGGCTATTGCGATCCCAGATAAATACGCCGCTCAAGTGGCAGAAGACATACTCAAGGCAGGTGGAAATGCAGTTGACGCCGCAGTTGCCACTGGTTTTGCACTGGCTGTGACCTACATTGATGCGGGAAATATTGGCGGTGGTGGATTTATGTTGATTTATATGGACGGTGAGCCAATATTTCTGGACTATCGAGAAACAGCTCCCCTCGCAGCCAACAGAGATATGTATTTAGATGCCGAGGGCAATGTCATCAAAAACGCCAGTTTGATCGGCTCTAAAGCGGCTGGAGTGCCGGGTACGGTTGCCGGTTTCTGGTCGGCGCATCAACGATTTGGAAAACTTCCCTGGCAAGATGTGGTAGAGCCAGCCATTAAACTGGCCAAACAGGGATTTATCCCACACAAAATATTAGTCGACAGCGTCAAGGAGCATTTTGACTGGTTTGGTACCAGCACCAATTTCAAAAACTATTTTGCTGGCATCAAAACCGGTGAATTATTTAAACAGCCAGAACTTGCTAAAACGCTTGAACGAATATCAACAAACGGGGCCAAAGATTTTTATCAAGGCAAAACTGCCGAATTAATCGTCGCTCAAATGAAATCCAGCAGCGGTATCATCAGCGCCGAAGATCTACAAAACTATCAAACTATCTGGCGTAAACCATTGCAGGCGAATTGGCGAGATTACCAGATACTATCCGCCCCTCCTCCCAGTTCCGGTGGATTTGGCGTCATTCAACTCTTGAAAATGAAAGACTATCTGGAAAAAGATTTCGCAGACGTGCCACATAACTCATCACAATATGTTCATTTGGTGGCAGAAATGGAAAAACGCGTATTCGCTGATCGAGCCGAATACCTGGGTGACCCTGCATTTGTCGATATCGATATGTCTGCGCTAATTAGTGACCAGTATATAAAACGACGCGCAGAGGAAGTCGACCCGAAAAACATCTCTCAATTATCTCATGTTGCACCCGGACTGGAGTCTCCTAACACCACCCATTATTCCATTTTGGATGCAGATGGCAACGCCGTTTCCAATACTTACACTATTAACTGGGCTTATGGTACTGGAGTGGTAGTCGAAGGCGCTGGATTTTTATTAAACAACGAAATGGATGATTTCAGCGTTAAGCCGGGTGTGCCTAATATTTTTGGTGTGGTGGGTAATAAAGCCAACGAAATTCAACCGGGAAAACGCATGCTCTCCTCCATGTCCCCGACTATTCTATTAAAAGATGGCAAGCCTGCGATGATTATCGGTACACCGGGCGGTTCAACTATTTTTACTTCGGTATTTCAAGCGATCATTAACATACTGGATTTTGATATGTCACCCTTGCAAGCCGCCGATGCAACTCGTTTTCATCATCAACTTTTGCCGGCTGATTTGATTACTCAGAGTCCATCCCGACCGCTATCGGATGAAACCATTAACCAGCTTAATCAACGAGGTTATCGAGTTGAACCTCATAGTTGGGAGTTTGGGGATATTCAGGTGATATGGGTAGATGGGGATAAAATTATTCCGGCCTCTGATCCTCGTGATAGAGGAGTTTCTAAGGTATTTGATGTTAATTAGAAAAAAAATACGATCATACAATAGATATTTGACACGATATTTTTCAATTAGAATTACATTAATTACTTCCACTTAATGAGCAGTTGGTCTGATTTAATATAAAGGGGATGCATTGGTGCCCCTGATTTTGTCGTTCCCAGGCACCAAAGCCTCGCACCAATTTCGTCCATCATAAGTTTAAACTTAGCAACGCGGTCTGGCTTCGCGTTATCACCCCAGCCACAGATAACATCTAAATATTCACTGGATAACGTCCGCAACCAATAGTCATTATCTTTTCCGACAGGGTCATCACTTTTCCATAACTGCTTTGGGTCGGTAGCACGCAGAGCGTACAGATTAGTAACGATAATACCATTGCTATTCCAACGCTTAGCGAATCCTATACAACGCCGAATAGTCGGATCATCAATCTCTGCATCGGCAGTTGAAGGGTTTAACATCACAAATAAAGCGATGCTTTTTTCTGCCAGTTTGCCTGCTGCCGACTTACTCTCTAAGTCTCTACTCAACCAATAACGGTAACTCTTACAAGGACTTATTAAAGCATCATTTTTCATTGGCTAATTTCCCTGATTATTTGCAACTAAATCGCATTTAATCTGTCTATGTAATGCGCCTTTTTTGTCATGGAGGTTGCCGCTCTACTCCTTCTCCCCTAACTTAAGTAGAGCGTTTTTTTGGACGCTAGGTTTTCCGATTCTCATTTTATCCGATTATCCAGACATCAACTGCCAAATTGTTAAACCAATCATAATCAATAACTTGAATTTTGATTAAACAATTATTTTACTAAACCATTAATCTCGACCATGCGGCCTGTCAAAACCTTGCTGCGGACCCAGTGGAATAATTCCCGTTAGATTAATAGTAGTATGGCTGATGTAATAATGAATATTGATATGCTCAAAATTCACCGTCTCCGCCACTCCGAGCACCTGATAAAGTTAGCGCAGGTAAGCACTGATGTTCGGAAAATCAGCCAGTTGTTGGCGATTGCATTTAAAGTGCGCAAAATATACCGCGTCAAAACGAATTAATGTAGTAAATAAACGCCAATCGGCATATGAACGCAAAACCGTGACGGAGTTCTTCCCACTAATCAACCGTGAATCCCACAGTTTTTTTGTTCTACCTCATGCTCAAATAAACTTGAAATCACAATCTAAACTGTCATCATCCCTCTGGCTTTTAGTCATTGGCGACAGCCGCAGCCCCTATTACTCGTTAGGGGGTGCGGGGAAATGCAAAACGTAAGGCGGTCTACTTCAAGAAAAAGAATAAGCGCACTTTCTCCATTTATTATTTTTTAATTGATTGATTTATAGCCTTTATATTTTTACATTTCGTTATTATATGCAGTAAAGCGCATTAATAACATTTGTAAACCTCTGAAACCTCTGTAAACTCTAGCTTTCGCAGAATCTCAGGAACATTAATGAGACTTACTGCATATAATAAGTTGTTAGCTATTTATCATAAAAAAAGGAGGTTATATGAATATATTTGAAATGATGCGAACAGGGGAACTTCACCCTATGTGGTTTGCTTTAGGTATCCAAGCAATTGCACTTGGAGGTTTGTGCTTTCTTCTCGCTAGAAGTAAAAATAGAAATTACAAACTAGCAATTTTAGCCGGTGCTATTCCTATGTTTAATTATTTAACTGTCTTGTACTACATTGGTGTTCCAAAACTTGAGCAAACACCTCTTGAGTCAGACAGCAATAGCTAACAAGTTAATTAAACGGAAAAATAACAGTTGGCCATCGCTTCGCGATTATAGCCAACCATTATTTTCCGCTTATTAAGGCGTTATAATCGCTTTAGTTTGGATAGTTGGCAAGTTAGCCCCAAAATCTTTCATTACAGCGACGTAGGAGCGCTTGAATTCGTAAATTATTCGTAAAGAAAGGCTTAAATAGGCATTATTATCGAAAATGATGAGGGAGAAAACCCCCTTTAACTTGCTGATTTGGTAGAATATTTATGCAAATAAAGGGTTCTATAGAACTGTAAATGGTACCAGTGGGCGGACTCCAACTGCCACGCTATTAATAGCGGCGGATTTGGAATCCCTCTATGTCTACCAATTCCATCACAGAATCATTGGCTATAACGACTCAAAGACCTTAATTACCGCAACGTAGGAAAGCATAGAAGAAGCTAGATTAAAGGCTGAAAAACCAGCTTTTAAGCACAAAAGTGGTCACACTAACAAAAAAGCCTCAGAGAATTTTTGAATTTCCTCTGGGGCTTTCAGGTTGTAACATCTTGAAAATGTTACTATTTTGGCGGAGAGATAGGGATTTGAACCCTAGATGGGCTACAAACCCATGCCGGTTTTCAAGACCGGTGCATTCGACCACTCTGCCATCTCTCCAAGAGGAGCGCATATTACAGTAATCTTTTTGTAGATAAAAGAACAAATTAGCGAAAATTGATGTTTTTTCACTCCAACCTCTAAAATGCTCATTTATTGTTACATTTGGAGCGAAAATACTTGACCAAAGGGCTTGGGATCTTTAGTTTTAACCACTATTATATTAGCAATGTGTCAACTACAGGCTGTGCCTGTTTAACGGAGTATCCAAATGAGACAAAATGCACCAGTAATTGAAAGAACGCGTACCGGCGGTCAATCGATTGAAATAAATAAGGTACTTAAAAACACCTACTTACTATTATCTGTCACTTTGTTGTGGAGTGCGGCAATGGCCGGCACTGCAATTGCCATGAACGTTGGCTTTATTAGTCCCTGGTTATATTTAGGTGTGATTATTGGCCTTAGTTTTATATTGAATAAAACAGCCGATAGTGCAATGGGGATTGTTGTAACTTTTGCGTTTACAGGTTTTCTGGGCTTTTATGCCGGACCAATCGTTAGCTATTACAGCTCTGCATTTGGCTCAGAGATAGTTGTACAAGCGTTGGCGGGAACCGGGCTAATATTTTTCGCGCTATCTGCTTACGTGCTAAAGTCGAAGAAAGATTTTAGTTTTATGCGTGGCATGTTGTTCACAGGTTTAATGGTAGCAGTAATCGGCAGTATTGCTTATTTCGCAGGTAACTATTTCTTTGGTTGGTATATCTCAGGACTATCAATCGCTTTTTCAGCTTTCTTTGTTATCTTGATGTCAGGATTTATTTTGTATGATACAAGTAGCATCCTACGCGGAGAGCAAACTAACTATATTCTGGCAACCGTAAGCATGTATATGAATATCTATATCTTATTTATGCACTTGTTAAGATTATTAGCCTTCTTTTCTGGCGACGATTAGGACTAAACAGCTAATCAATAAAAAACCCGCAAAAAGCGGGTTTTTTATTGTCTTTTTTAGCTCGCAGCCCGTCAATCGAAGTTTTCTTTGCTAGATCACCCCATAAGCAAGCATCGCATTAGCAACCTTCACAAAACCCGCTAAATTAGCCCCTTTGACATAATCAACATATCCGTTTTGTTTACCGTATTTTAAACATTGATCATGAATGTCAGTCATGATGTTTCTTAAACGGTCATCCAGCTCTTCTCTGGACCAGGACATACGCTGACTATTTTGCGACATCTCTAAACCAGAAACCGCTACACCACCCGCATTGGACGCTTTACCCGGTGCGTACAACACTTTATTGTCGTGAAATACATGAATAGCATCAATATAAGTTGGCATATTAGCGCCTTCTGCGATTGCCATGATTCCGTTTTCGACCAATAATTTGGCATCTTCGACACTTATTTCATTTTGAGTCGCACAGGGCAGTGCCACATCGCACTTAACGCTCCACGGCTTCTCGCCAGGGTAAAAATCACACCCGTATTTTTCAGCATAAGCGCCTATTCTTCCTCGTTGGACCGTTTTTAAATCAATAATATAGGCTAACTTTTCTTTATCAATGCCACCTTTATCATGAATAAAACCTGACGAATCAGACATGGTCAAAACTATACCGCCTAATTGAATCACTTTTTCCGCCGCGTACTGAGCAACGTTTCCAGAGCCAGAAATAACCACTTTCTTGCCTTTAAGGCTGTCTCCGCGATGGTTTAACATCAACTGCATAAAATAAACCGTACCGTAGCCTGTCGCCTCAGTTCGGATCAAACTACCGCCGAATTCCAGTGACTTGCCGGTTAATGTACCGGTAAATTCGTTTTCTAATCGTTTGTATTGGCCGAACAAATAACCAATTTCGCGCGAACCAACACCAATATCACCGGCCGGCACATCCCGATTGGGGCCAATATGTTTGTGTAGTTCAGTCATAAATGATTGGCAAAACCGCATGACTTCCCGATCTGATTTTCCTTTTGGATCAAAATCAGCCCCCCCTTTTCCGCCGCCCATTGGCAAGGTCGTTAAACTATTCTTAAAAACTTGTTCAAAACCTAAAAATTTAAGCACACTCTGGTTGACGCTGGGGTGAAATCGCAGTCCGCCTTTATAAGGGCCAATGGCATTATTGTATTGAACGCGATACCCACGATTGACTCTTATATGACCTTCATCATCTTCCCAACAGACTCGAAAAGAAATGATCCTGTCTGGTTCAGTCATGCGTTCTAACAAGGCTGCATGCATATATTGTGGATTGTCATTCACAAACGGAATAATGTCTTCAGCAACCTCTTGAACTGCTTGATGAAATTCTGTTTCACCGGGGTTTCGATCGATTAATCCTTGCATAAACTCGTTTAGATCAAGTTTTTTATTTTGCATAATGCTTCTCTTTGTTTTCCCATCAATTAATTCAACCGACGCTCTTAATGGTAATACGTCAGACTATTGCAAACGGATTATGCAGAATAGCCTGCTTTTTACATATCAGACCAGTAGTGTTTTCGAGCCATTTGTTGACTTATTTTTGTAGCTTAAATAACTCGTGGATATATCACCCTAATTGCAATCAAAAACCAGCAGATTGTAACTAATGCAACTTGATTTAGAGGGCTCTTTAAAAGACAATATCATTCATATCTTCAGCCTGGACTATTTGTTGTAGAAATCATGTCTCAAGAATTCGTTATCTTAGTGAGCGCTTCTCCAACTAAAACTCAAGCGCATTTAACAGCTATTCGTTTCATACAAGAATTGGCGCAACAGAATATATCAGTTCGATCGGTATTCTTTTATCAGGAGGCCGTATTGGTCGCAAATAGATTCAGCGCTCCACCTTCCGATGAACCACAACTAGCAAATCTATGGAAAGGACTGTCTGATTCCTATGCAATCGAGTTACAAACTTGTGTTGCGGCAAGTTTTAGAAGAGGTATATTGGACAGTCAGGAAGCCAAGGAACAATGTTTCGAAACCGATAATTTGCATGAATGCTTTCACATTACTGGCCTGGGACAACTCGCTGCGGCAATGAGTGATGCGAGCGTCAAGCTCGTCCATTTTAAATAACAGACTTAAAATAATTTAGACATATAAATATTCAGACTTACTTATATATGGCCACAACAACTAACATAATAATTGAAAGCCCTAGCTTAAGCGGTGCCAACTTTAAAGAAGGCATCGATTTGGGGCTGGTTTGCGCCGCATTTGATCAGCAGGTTAATCTGTTATTTATAGATGCCGGAATTAACAACCTGATCACCGGGCAATCGGCGGCAAAACTAAATGATAGAAATCACAGCGATATTATTAAAGGATTAGAGTTCTATGATATCGACAATATTTATCTGGAAAAAGAGTCCCTGGATAGAAGCTGCTTAAACATTGAAAACCTGCTTCCATCAGTTCAGCTTAAAACAACCGCCGAAATAAACCGGCTAAACAGAATTGCTAATCATCTGGTGATATTTTAATGTCGAATTCACCTGTCAAACCTCAACTACATCTTATTCAAAATACTTTGAGTTTAGCGAGTTTTGAACGTCAATTTATGCGTTTAGTGGACGAAGGTGATTCTTTATTATTCTTAAACGACAGTGTTTTTGAATTACTTCAACAAGAATATAATACGGATACTTTTGTGCAATTCACTAGAAAGGCGAGTATTTTTGTTATCGATGAACAGGTACACGCCCGAGGCATTTTTGAGTTACCAAATAAAAATATTAAAATTACCCGTTATCCACAATTTGTAGAGCTATGCCAAAATGCCGCTAAAATCGTCAGTTGGTAAATATCGGCTTGAGAGTTTAAATATATAATATGACATTACCCGATCACATAAAAACCGATGCCAATGGTTATCTCATCGATAGCGAGCAATGGAATACCGACATCGCCTTGTTGGTTGCTCAAATAGAAGGGATTGAAATGACTGATGATCATTGGCAAGTCGTCAAATACGTTCGCCAATTCTATCAAGATTTTAACACCAGTCCTTCGGTTAGACCTTTGCTTAAATATCTTAAAAAGGTATTGGATGAAGATAAAAGCAATAGCCTTTATCTTCAAATCCTATTTCCAGAAGGCCCTGCCAAGCAGGCGACTAAAATAGCTGGACTACCAAAACCCGCCCGCTGCACGTAACAAAAATCAGCTTGGCTACTCTTTAGGTCTTTAGGCTAAACCTAAAATAATCGGTAAGGGTTCAGATTTCATTCAGTTAATGCTGTTTAAACTCATAATATTACATTTTATTGAACTAATTTATTTTTATCAGGACTATTAATTGGTAAAATAATAGTTATATCTACGCTCTCAAGTCATAGTAACTCCAGGGGGAGACTAAAAAATGAACAAAATCTTGGCAATATTGGTGTTGCTTTTTTTTATCGACACGGCATATTCCGAGGAAAATCCCAGTGTTTTTCTCGAAACAGTTGCGAACGGACTCATTTCCGAAATTCAGAAAAATGAAAAAGAGTTAGCTACCAATGAAGAACTTGCGAAACAGCTGGTAAGAACCAATCTATTACCTGCGATCGACACCAATGGATTTGCTAAAAGAACCTTGGGCAAGAAGGCCTGGACGAACGCAAGCGAAGAACAAAAGAAAAAGTTCGTCGATTTGTTTATCGAACTAGTGGTCGGTAATTATGCCACAGGACTTTCTTTGTACGACGGACAGGTTTTTAAGTTTAGTGACGCTGTACTTTCAAAATCTGGCAAAAGCGCCAAGGTAAGAAGTTCGATGGAACAGTCCGGCTCTACACCAATTATTATCGACTACTTACTTAGCAATAAGACTGGTAGTTGGAAAATAATAAACCTCACCATTGAAGGTGTGAGCATGATTAAGAGCTACAAAAGCCAGTTTTCCCCTCGCTTGAATAAACTGGGAATGGATGAGTTTTTAGCTGAGATGGAATCTAAGCAAATAGTTGCGAGCGACTAGAAAAATTGCTTAACTTGAAATAGGAATGTCATTAGATTTGACGAATATCCAATAAAAAATCCCCTTTGCCGTACAACAAAGGGGATTTTTTTTGAACTACAGGTTGTTTCTGACTGAATCCAGACTAGCCTATCAGATCCATTTTCATATAAGGCCTTAGCACCTCTGGAACGTTTATCTTGCCATCCTTGGTTTGATAATTTTCTAATATAGCGACTAACGTTCGTCCGACCGCTAAGCCTGAACCATTAAGAGTATGTACTAATTCTGGTTTTCCCGTTCCGGGATTACGCCATCTAGCTTTCATTCTTCTGGCCTGGAAATCCCCCATATTGCTACATGAAGAAATCTCGCGGTAAGTATTTTGTGCCGGTAACCAGACTTCAATATCGTAGGTTTTAGTCGCACCGAATCCAATGTCTCCACTACATAAAACAACAGTCCGGTGGGGTAACTCTAATAATCGAAGAATTTCTTCCGCGTGAGAGGTTAACTCTTCTAGCGCTTCAAATGAGTTTTCTGGTTTAACAATCTGCACCATTTCTACCTTTTCAAACTGGTGTTGTCTGATTAGCCCTTTAACATCCTTACCATAGGACCCCGCCTCACTTCTAAAACAGGGAGTATGTGCGGTTAATTTAATCGGTAAGTCATTGGCTTCGACAATTTCATCACGAACACTATTGGTTAATGGCACTTCCGCGGTCGGAATCAAATACAAAGGTTTATTGTCTTGAGTAGTACCTTTCACGCTAAACAGATCTTCGGCAAATTTTGGCAATTGACCAGTGCCAAACAATGATTCAGGGTTCACCAGATAAGGGACATAGGTTTCCTGATAACCGTGATTTTCAGTATGAGTGTCTAACATCAACTGGATCAAAGCACGATGCATTCGGGCGATACCAGACTTCATCACTACAAATCGAGAACCACTTAATTTTGCCGATGTGGCAAAATCAATCCCGCCAAGTTTTTCACCTAGTTCGGTATGATCAAGTGGTTCAAAATCAAATTCTGGAATGTCTCCCCATTGACGAATTTCCTGATTATCCTCTTCACTCTTACCGTCTGGGACTTGATCTGAAATTAAATTTGGCAATCCTTGGAATAACTCATCCAACTTTGCTTGTACATCATCAAAAGCCGTTTTAGCGACATCTAATTCTTTTCCCATATTAGCCACTTCATCGAGCAATGGCTGTACGTCTTCACCGGCTGCTTTGGCTTTACCAATTGATTTAGAGCGAACTTTGCGGTCATTTTGTAACGACTGGGTTTTAACCTGAAGCGACTTTCTTTGTTCTTCCAGATTAAGATAACTCTGTTTATCAAATTGCATACCCCGCCTGGCCAGGTTGGCAATAACAGCATCAAGGTCGTTTCTAAAAAGCTTCGGGTCTATCATGTTTATTGTTTATCCAAAAAAATTAACTACTAAGGAAAAGCTTCAAGTTATTTTAACTTCTAAAGTAACTGTTCAGATTGCCTCTGGAATTTATCAGTTCAAGGCAAAAAGTGATCATATCCCACATGGATGTGGGTTATGCAGTTAATGCATGGAGCAATTAACTGTCTCGTTTGTGACCATTTTTGAACGCGGAGATGATGAGTTCCATAGGTGGGTTGTGCAGCGACATCAGGCGGAGCCTATTCTAGCACCAACCATCGCCCCAACAAACACACAAATAAGGCATAACAGGCAATTTCCACCAATATTTATCGCCAACTTAAACATTTGCTGCTGTTGCATCAGTAAAAGACTGTCAAGGGCAAAAGCCGAGAAAGTGGTGAATGCACCCAGAAATCCCACAAAGAAAAATAGAAGCTTTTCCGATGACCAACTTGTACCGCTGTTTTCTAACCACATATAAACTAGCCCGGCTAAAAAACATCCAACCACGTTGACTAACAAGGTACTAAAGGGAAATGCTGTTCCGGTGATGCTGGGCAAATACTCTCTGACCCAAAATCGCCCGCTGGCTCCCAGTGCACCGCCAAGACCCACTATCAGAGTGGGAATTATTTTTGTTATTAATGGTTCCATCAAAATACAATATCCAGGGCCTGTTGATCTTTCATAGTTCATCACTGTTGCGGCTAAAATATTACCAATTTAGGCGCGACGAATGTGGTTTGGTTATTCCAAATGAGTGAGGAGTAACAACAAGTGATGATATTTTAGCCACAACCCGAAGGGCCGGGCGCTTTTTTCACCTAATTTCGTTATCAGTCGCTTATTTAGAATAACTAAACGGCGTTCCTTCTGCCTCGTTAGGCAAAAAAAGCGCCCGGCAGTGTTGAACTATGAAAGATCAACAGGCCCTAATTACGAGTCACCAGAAAGTTTATTGCGACTGGTTAAGTATTCGAGTTTTTCTTTAATCTTCTTTTCCATACCCCGATCCACCGGCTGATAATAGGTCGTATGGGTTTTGTCATCGGGGAAATAAGTTTGTCCCGCAGCAAAGCCTTCTGCCTCATCGTGATCGTAGCGGTATTCAGCACCATAGTCTAATGATTTCATTAACTTAGTCGGCGCATTACGCAAATGTAACGGTACGTCAAAACTGGGTTCGGATTTTATATCACTCATGCATTGATTAAATGCGGTATAAACGGCATTACTCTTGGCCGCAATCGCCAAATAAATAACCGCTTGAGCGATTGCCAGCTCGCCTTCTGGGCTGCCTAAGCGTTGTTGTACATCCCAGGCGTTAGTGGCAATTTGCAGTGCACGTGGATCGGCATTGCCGATATCTTCGCTGGCCATTCGCACTACTCGCCTGGCAATATACAGTGGGTCACAGCCGCCGTCCAGCATCCGACAGAACCAGTACAGAGCACCATCGGGATTAGAACCTCGGACCGATTTATGCAGAGCAGAGATTTGATCATAAAAGGCTTCGCCTTTGTTATCGAACCTTCGGCTATTCTCCCCAAGCAGCGGTTTGACAATTTGTTGGTCAATCACTCGATGATTATTTTCGTCCAGTTCGACCAACTCTAATGCCATTTCAACCAGATTGAGTAACTTTCTAGCATCGCCATCGGCAAAAGCCACCAGTAGATTTTGAGCATCATGAGTCACTTGAACAGATTCATTTTCCAGTCGAGAATTTTCTTGTACAATCGCTCGATCGAGCACTTCGAGCAAATCGTTTTCTTTCAAAGATTTTAGTACATAGGTTTTGGTACGAGATAAAAGTGCATTGTTAACTTCAAATGAGGGATTTTCAGTGGTTGCGCCAATAAAAACAAAGGTACCGTCTTCCACGTAGGGCAAAAAAGCATCTTGCTGGGACTTATTAAAACGATGAACTTCATCAACAAAAAGTAATGTTTGTTTACCAAGTTGACGGTGAAGTTTGGCTTCTTCTACCGCTTTTCGGATATCTTTAACACTGCCAAGAACGGCAGAGATTGCAATAAAATGACAGTCGCACCGATTGGCAATAATCCGGGCCAGGGTTGTCTTTCCGGTTCCGGGCGGTCCCCACAGCAACATCGAATGAGGTTTACCGTTTGAAATGGCTTCATACAATGGTTTGCCGGGTTCAAACAGATGTTTTTGACCGGAATAATCTTGCAGAATTTGAGGCCGCATCCGAGCAGCCAACGGCTGATGAAGACTGCCACTTACATCATTGATAGAGTTTAAAGAATCAGATTCTTGAGAAAATAAATCAGTCATTTTTTGTGTTTAGGCTTTTTTTGCTTTTAGCTCGTAACCCGAAACCCGAAACAAACTATCGTCCATCGGTAATCGTTTCTCGGGAATCGATAATGTCGATACCTTCAGGTGGAACGAAAATAAATTCCTTTACATCCACTTTTTGATTGAGCGCGATATTTTTAAATTCTACTCCAGTCCTACCACCTAAGGTATCCACCAGAAAAAACTCTTTAATTTTTTTATCTTCAATTAAAATATGAACACTTTCAAACAGACTGTTTTTTTTGGGAGATAGCGCAAAAAGCTGTTGGTCTTGTCTATCTTTATTGTTAATTTCAATAACATCGAACGCTTCAACCAATGACTCCACCGAACTGGTAAGAAGCAACAGCGGCGAATCTGCCAATGCCGATTGTTGGTTTTGAATGGTCACCTGTTCAAGTTCTGGATCATAGGTCCAGAGATGGTCGCCGTCTGCGATGATAGCTTGTTCGAATGGTTCTGAGGTTTGCCACCTGAAATGATTGGGTCTCTGAATCAAAAATCTGCCAGTAGTCACGTCAGCTTGATCGCTATTTTCCCGATAGACGCTTTGTTTAAATTCAGCCTGATAAGTGAGCGTCTCGGCAAGTATAGCTGCTAATTTATTCGCATCTCTGTTGGTTGTAGCCACACCGAGTGGTACTTCAGTAGGTACTTTTTGCTTTGACTGCTCAGCGGCAAAGACGGGTATCGCAATCGGAGCAAAAGCCAAACTGATAATGAGTAATCTTTTTAATGTCATATTTATTCCAAAACCACCATTGAGGATTGCCCGCTGATCGTAACTCATAATTGCTGAATGTAAAGTTAATAACTTGTAACTAAACTTAATTAACCTCAGCTCTAGATAACAAAGGCCAAAAAATGTTAATTCTTATGGTGGGTTACCCGTAAATCAAACCAATCAAGGCAAAATGAATGAGTTAAATTTTGGCCCGTTCAACTATTTTAGTGGCTATTAAGGCGAATTTGCGCGGCAATAGCGAGCTATTGGAAGCAAGTTCAACGCGGAGAGCCGCTAAAATAGTTGTGCTGGATGGTTTTTCTTATCCAGAGCAGAGGTTATTTAACCTGGAGGTGCAGGAGGCGCTAAAACTTCTCTCGATCCATTAGATTGCATTTCAGTCACAATACCAGCAGCTTCCATTGCTTCTATCATTCTGGCGGCTCGGTTATAACCAATTTTTAAACGTCTTTGTACCCCTGATATAGACGCTTTACGAGTTTCTGTCACGATCTGTACCGCATGATCGTAGAGCTCATCTTGTTCATCGCCCCCCTCGCCGACTGGCGCTCCCATTCCCGGGATCTCGGTATCTGGCGCTCCTGCAGTAATCGAATCTTCATACACAGGCTCGCCGCGTTTTTTCCAATCAGCCACTACTCGATGCACCTCATCGTCATCGACAAAGGCGCCATGCACTCGCGTTGGAATACTCGTTCCGCCTGGAAGATAAAGCATATCCCCCATTCCTAATAGCTGCTCTGCGCCCATTTGATCGAGGATCGTTCTTGAATCTATTTTTGATGAAACCTGAAAAGCGATCCGTGAAGGAATATTGGCTTTTATTAGACCTGTGATAACATCAACCGATGGTCGTTGAGTCGCAAGCAGTAAGTGAATACCAGCCGCTCGTGCTTTTTGCGCAATCCGTGCGATTAGCTCTTCGACCTTTTTACCCACAATCATCATCATGTCAGCTAGCTCATCAATGACTATCACAATTTTGGGTAAAGTTGTCAGTTCCGGCGCCTGCTCATCCATGCTCATCTCAGCTGTCCAAAGCGGATCTTTGATTGGGTCTCCCCTTTTGATGGCATCTCGAATTTTTTTATTAAATCCCGCCAGGTTTCTAACCCCCAGCGCAGACATCAATTGATAACGCCGTTCCATTTCAGCCACCGCCCACCTCAAGGAGTTGGCGGCCTCTTTCATATCGGTCACTACCGGAGTCAGTAGATGGGGAATTCCTTCATACACAGAAAGTTCTAACATTTTGGGATCAATCATGATCATACGCACTTCTTCAGGCGACGATTTATACAAAATGCTCACTAACATCGCATTCAGACCAACCGACTTACCTGAACCGGTGGTTCCAGCCACCAATAAATGCGGCATTTTGACCAAATCGATCACCGTCGGTGCGCCGGAAATATCCTTACCTAACGCCATGGTTAAATTCGATTTAGAATCATCAAATGCCTTGCTGGCGATGACTTCTTTCAAGCGAACCATTTCACGGTTTTCATTGGGTACTTCAATTCCGATATAGGGTTTCCCCGGGATCACTTCAACCACTCGTACACTGCTGGTTGACATTGCTCTGGCCATGTCTTTTGCCAGACTGGTAATTTTGGCTACTTTGATTCCTGCGGCCAAATCCAGTTCAAAACGAGTGATAACCGGTCCGGGATGTACCGCCACCACAACCGCTTGCACGCCAAAATCCGCCAACTTTAGCTCTACCAGCCGCGACATCGCCTCAAGCGCATCATCAGAGATGGTATGGCTAGGTGGTTGGGGCTCATCCAGCAACCGCACCTGAGGCAATTCACCCACTACCGGTTCATCAAACAGGTTACTTTGGCGCTCTTTTTCGGCCCGTAAACTAGGCTCGATCCGTTTAACTTCTTTTTCGATAATAACCGGTTTGCGTTTTTCGATTTCAATTCGCTTACGTTGGAAAACAACATCCCTTTGTTGAATCACCTGCTGCTGAGCTTTCTTGTCTTTGTATCGGTCGAGTAAGTTGCGATATTTGTCGCCAATCCAAGCAATTCCCTGCAGGGTCACTTTGCCTATCCAGTCCATTAACTGGAACCAGGAAATCCCGGTAAACAAGGTCATTGAGGCAAAAAAGGCTGCTAGCAATAATAAAGTGGCGCCAATCGGATTGAACCATAGAACCAATAAATCACCGATTATTTTGCCTAAAACCCCGCCTGCCATATAGGAATTAGCGCCGCTAGGTTCTACAAAATGGAGAGCTGAAATAGCGGCTCCCAGCAATAAGGTAAATATAAGTCCAAACAAACGAAAGGACCAAAACGCAAAACTATTGGGTAAGGTATTTCTACGTTCACGGAATAACAAGTAACCTGAGTAAATAATCATAAAAGGAAACAAAAAAGCCAAATAGCCGAAAAGATGCAAGAACAGGCTTGAAAACCAGGCGCCGGCACGGCCGCTGGCGTTTTGAATATCTGTGGCGCTATTGGCAACCGTCCAACCTCGGTCATCCGGTGAAAAACTCCACAGAGAAATTAGTAAAAATAGCGCGATCGCTAAAAGCAAGATGAAACTACCTTCCTTAATGCGCACCATCAAAATATCTGACACAGGTTGACTATTATTGGTTTCTATATTCTTCATTCTTCTCAATTAAGTTGGGATGGGTAAAATTCGACTTTCTTTGACTTCTTCCATAACCACATAGGTTCGCGAACCACTCACTCCGGGTAAGGTCAGTAAAGTCTCTCCAAGAAGGGTTCGATAGGCAACCATATCGGCAACACGCGCTTTAACCAGGTAGTCAAAATCACCGGATACTAAATGACACTCTAACACTTGAGGTAATTCAATAACAGCCTTTTTAAAGTCCTTAAAAACATCTGGAGAGGTATGGTTTAAGCGTATTTCAACAAAGACTAATAGCGCAGCTTCAAGCTTAGAAGGAGCCAATACGGCTTCGTAACCTTGAATGTAACCGCTACTTTCTAATCGCTTTACACGTTCTAAACAGGGAGTAGCACTTAATCCAACCCGACGAGAAAGCTCAATATTGGCAAGACGACCGTCAGCCTGCAATTCACGCAAAATTGAGCGATCGATCCTGTCGAGATCTTTATTACCGGACAGCAAGGTTTTTCTCCTTTCACTGAAATCATCGTTGAAATATATATTTATATCTATTTTCGAATCATTATTTAGTGAATAATATCGTATTACAGCAATATACAGCAAGTTATTCTTTATTTCTACCGGTATACTAGCGCAATGTTTCATAGGCCATCCAATAGAATCTTGCGGATAGCCCGTTATATTAATTGGAGTAAATATTATGTTGATCGGTGTACCTAAAGAGATAAAGAACCACGAATACCGAGTAGGTATGATTCCTGGAAGTGCCAGAGAATTGATCAGTCATGGTCATCAGGTAATCGTTGAGACAAACGCAGGCGTAGGTATCGGTTTCGATGACCAGGCTTATATCGAGGTTGGCGCTGAGATTAGAAATACCGCTGCTGAAATTTTCGAACAAGCAGATATGATCGTCAAAGTAAAAGAGCCTCTCACCGAAGAACGCGCCATGTTAAGGGAAGACCAGATCCTTTTCACTTATTTACATCTCGCACCGGATCTTGCACAAACAAAAGATTTGATCAAAAGCAAAGCGGTTTGCATAGCTTATGAAACCGTCACCTCAAATAACGGCAGTTTACCTCTTTTAGCCCCGATGTCAGAAGTGGCTGGCAGAATGTCGATTCAAGCTGGCGCACAATGTTTAGAGAAATCGAAAGCTGGTCGCGGTATGCTTTTAGGCGGCGTTCCAGGGGTATCTCCAGCTAAAGTGGTAATCATCGGCGGCGGCGTGGTTGGTTCAAATGCTGCTCAGATGGCCATAGGTATGGGCGCAAACGTAGTAATTTTAGACCGCTCTATCGATGTATTGCGTCGTCTTGATGCACAATTTGGCGCACAACTAGAGACCGTATTCTCAAGCAAAGATGCTTTGGAAGAACACGTTCTTTCTGCTGACTTAGTTATTGGTGGAGTATTAATTCCAGGAGCGGCAGCCCCTAAACTGGTCACAAAAGAAATGATCAAGAAAATGAAGCCGGGCGCAGCGGTGGTTGATGTTGCAATCGATCAAGGCGGTTGTTTTGCCACTTCTCACGCGACTACTCATGCAGAGCCCACTTATATTGTAGATGATGTGGTTCATTATTGTGTGGCGAATATGCCAGGAGCGGTACCGCGTACTTCGACTTTCGCATTAAACAATGCAACTCTACCTTACATTATCAGTATCGCTAATAACGGATACAAAGCTGCTTTAGAGAAAGACAAGCACTTGATGAACGGTTTGAATGTTCATAAAGGGGTTGTCACTTGTAAGAGTGTTGCCGATAATCTAGACTTTGATTTTGTTGAAGCGACTGATGCGATAAATATGTAGCAAAACCAGGCTTCGCGCGTCGTGCTTATATATACCCGTTCCACCTCAAGATGCAGGTTTCAGTGCTCAGCTAGGAAATTTGAACAAGGCATCGCTCGCGGGGAAGACCCAAAGCATTCGCTCCGCTCATGGGGCCAGCTTTGACGAGTC
>CAZOBX010000052.1:0-27848 GCA_964578045.1 uncultured Kangiella sp.
GCTGTATGAAACTTTTATGCAGCGATCTAAACGTCGCCAGCGATATCATTAAATAAAAGCGCCTGTCATTCTCAGATTATTCGATATCTCGTCAATTTCGAGGCGTTGGAAAGTCGGTCAATCTCGAGTTATTTTATCGGGAATAGCTAACTCTTATGATGATCTAATTTTTTGAGAAGGGTAAAACTAGGCTATCGACATCTACCCAAATTTATAGCAATCAGGAGGGGCGAAGCAACTGCTTTTGAATCAATCGACGCTGCTCCATTCTCGGATAATTAATTCTTAAGTAATTCGATTTGTTTTTTAGCATTTTTCGAATCGGGGTTGATTTCTAAAACTATTTGATAACTTTTGATCGCTTTCTTATTGTTGCCAATTACCGCCCAGGTTTCCGCCAGGCGTTCTCGCGAGTTTTCAGAGTTTGGAAATTTAGTGGTAAGAAATTCAAAGGCGGGTATCGAAGAGGCTGCACCGCTACCGTATCTAAGCGCATAAGCGCGATAAAGTAAGAAACCTTCTATCGATGATTCATCGCCATCATAAATGCTCAATAAGCTATTGTATACATTGTTTTGTCCTTCACTATTTTTTTCTAAAATGGCACTCATAAATTGTTCCTTAAGCGCAGCTATCTTAAATTCTTTGGGAGCTACAATCGACATTAAACTCTCTGCCAATACATCGGTCCATACATCATTAGCATTGCCATTGGTGGCATAGGCAATGGTGTAATTATTCGAACTATTTTCTGTTTTGAAATAGTGGCGCAGCTTCACTCGATTACCGCCATCATGGCCGACTTGGTAGTAGCCATCTTCAAGCGAATACTCAAATCCAAATGCATAGTGACCGTCTTTTCCGTTTGTCAATTTCATCGGTTGCCACAATTTCTTTAAAGTCCTTTGGCTGACAAATTTCCCTTTGACTAACGCGGTGATAAAAGTTGTTAAGTCTTCTGGTGTAGAATATAGCGCAGAATGAGCGAAGGTATATTCGGGCCAGTCGATATTGATGTTCTTTTTTATCGTTCCCTTATCGCCTCGATAACTTGTGACCATATTTTTGATGACGGCTTTCGCGCTTGAGTGTCCGGTATTTCTTAATTCCAGTGGTTTAATAATAACTTCAGCAACCAACTCTTGATAAGACTTACCGGTTTTAGCTTCCAAAATGGCAGAAATTAGTAAGAAGTTGGTATTGTTGTAACTATATTTTGTGCCAATTTCAAAATGATCTGGTTGATCGGCGAGAGACAAGAAAACAGCTTTCTTATTCGGTAAAAAACGACCTTTTTTCATTGCACTGTCAAAATAACGAGGGATACCAGATGTGTGACTCAGCAAGTGTTCTACGGTAACCACCTGCCATCGCTTTGGAAGACCGGGCAAGTAGGTGCGTATGGAGCTTTTAAGCTCTACAGTACCACTCTCGACTAGCTGCATCATTAAAACGCTGGTAAATAGCTTGGTAACGGAGTAACCAGGAAAAAGATGCTTATCAGTCATAGCAACACCCAGTTCGAAATTAGCGAAACCATGCTGACCCCGATAAATCGGTTTATGGTTTTTTAGAATTAACACGGACTGGCCAACAACCCCATATCTGTCGCTATTCTTCGCTAATTGTTGATCCAGTGATGCCTGCATCGATGGGGTCATTTCAGCAAGAGTTCTGGGTGATGAGAGACAAATTAAAACCAGCAATATAACAAAGAGAGTAGGGCGCATGTTTATCCTTGTGGCTAGAAATCCTATATTGTTAAACAGATTCCAGTCAATGCAAAATATGAGCGGCGATCATACAACAAACTGTTTACTGAATAGTGTTTTTTTTGTTTTAAATTATTTCTACGGATCAATTTCCAACGAAAATTTGTATTCTTGCCGCTGAAAAAATTCTTTTAAGAACTGAGTGAAAAGCCGTGTTTTGGCGGACACATAATTCTTATGGGGATAAATGGCAACAATTTGCCGTTGGTTAAAACTCCAGTCAGCTAAAAGAATTCTTAGTGAGCCTTCAGCGATATCTTGCTTTAAATAATAATCCGGTAAATAGGCGAGCCCCAAGCCATTTTTTGCGGCCGCGCGTAGCGCTAGACCACTATTACTGCGCCAACGGCTGGTTACTTTTATTGGCAGCGGTTTATCATCAAGTTGCTTTTTTAACAGCCAGGGTTTACTCATTCCTCTTTCCATAAATAATAAACAATCATGTCGTTTAATTTCAGATGGATGATTCAGCGAGTCAGAATTTTCTAGATAACCTGGACTTGCTACAATAAAAAAACGTGTCGTCGTTAGCGGTAAGTTAACAACATTCACATCGTCTCTTTTGCCGACTTGCAATGCCAGATCGTAATAGCCTTCCAGTAAATCTATTTTCTTGCTACTAAATTCTAGCTCTATATCGAGTTTAGGATGTTGTGATAAAAATTCGGTAATGGCCGGAACCAGATGGGACTCGCCTAACAGGTGGGGTGAACTAATTCGCAATAAACCTTGAACCTGATCCTGAAGCTGGTTGACTGAGTGTTCAGCATTTTCCAAATCTTCAATTATTTGTAAACAACGGCGATAATAATCTTCTCCAGTTTCGGTTAAATTGAGTTTTCGTGTTGTACGATGGAGTAACCGGCTAGCAAGCCGTTCTTCTAGTTTACTTACCTGCTGACTTAAATGGCTCTTTGAAACGCCCATCGCTCTAGCTGCCGCTGAAAACGACCCGCAGTTAACTACTTGAACAAACTCATCAAATCCTTGCCAACGAGCCATTTTATTGTCCTTTAATATACATTTTATAGTCTCTATTGTTCATGCATGTGAACAGTGTTATCACGATTATCTATATTATCATTAATATGTAAACAATGTATGATGCAAATGCTTGTTCTTTTCATGTTAGCTCAGCCAAAGAGGAAAAAAAGATGAATGAAAACGAAGTGTTTAATGCCGCCAGTATCATCGCTGCAGCCATTATTATAGCGGGCGGTGCCATAGGATCGGGTTTAGGCATCGGCAAGATCGCAGCAAAATATATTGAAGGTGTTGCGCGCCAACCTGAATTAGCCCAGGAATTACAGGTGCGAACGATGATTATTGCTGGATTTCTCGATAGTTTGCCTATTATTGCGATAGGCATCGGATTGTTAATATTATTTGCCAATCCAATGGCGCCTTCTGTTTAGGATGAGGTTAACTCAATCTTGTCTGCGAAAATCACTTCGGTTATAGCGTTTTGCGGATTAGAACTCATAAGTCAGTGATAGGTAACCTGCACGGTCGGCTCGACCTGGTAAGCTATTTATCCTTCGCCTTGAAAATTCAGGATAAAAAATATCCTCATTCCAGAGGTTGGTAATATAATAGGCTACCCGCCACTTAGCTCCAATATCATATTTCATATTCAAAGTGGCATAGTGAAAGGCCTCAGCGGGAGGGTTGACCGCATTTGAGGTGGCATTAGTGATGGTCGTTTTACCGGCATCGGCAAAATAACTGTTGAACAGGTTAAAGTGAAAGTGATCGGTTGGCTGCCAGGTTAGTCCAATTTTTAGCAGTACTTCAGGCATTAAAGTAGTATTGCTAAGCCCATCGTCTCTTTCATTTTTTTGATGAGTGAAGGCCATAGATATTTGCAGATCAGGGCGAACCGACCAACTCATTTCAAGCTCCACTCCCTGAAGCTTTAGTTCACCAATATTTTGGTAGGTATTTTCAGTCGAGCCTGCAACAGCCACACGAGTTATCAAATCGGTTTGGGTACTATGGAAATAGGTGATGTCTAATCCGTAGTTTTTATGTTTATAAAAATATTGCAGGTCAAAAGTAGCAACTCTCTCAGGTTTAAGTTGAGGGTTTCCAGTTAATACACCCGGTGCATCGAGCGCATTTTCAAGCTCGAAAGCAGAGCGGAAGGCTTCACCATAAAGGAATTTAAATCCCGACTTTTTATTCAGTTGTTTAATTAATGCAAATCGTCCAATAAAATTCGGATCAACATTTTCTGGTTTATTGAGTTGACCACCTACCCGAAATAATAAATCAGGTGAATAGGTATAAGTCGTTTCAAAATAGGCTCGCCACCACATTTCATTGTATTCTGGAACCGCAGAATTACCATTCTGATTGGCTTCTCCGTTTTGAATATACAGGTTTGCACCGTACAGAAACTGCCATTGTTCAGAGTCGTTATATCGAAAGCTGGCTTCTAACAGCCAATCTTCTGACAATCCGTTAAAAGCTTGACCCGCTACATCAATATTTTCCTCAAACTTGTTATAGGTCGCGTTCACTTCCAGCTTAATTTTTTCGGATAGTGACCAGTTTCGGCCGGCATCGATAAACAGTCGTGACGTATCATAAAGCTTGATTTCATCGCCTAATATCGTAATTGGAATCGCGCCAAGATTGTTCTGTTCGCTTACCCCAAAATAGGTCTGGAGGTTCCATTGCTGATTACCAATTTTGGCAAAAATACCATAATTTTTTTCACCATAGTCCCTGGTAAAAGGGATACCGATTTCATCAAAAGCACTCATTTTCCAACCATCACTTGAGAAATATTTATAGGCCATTTGAAAACTTGTTTGTTCAAAATCTTCAGCTATGTATCCTGAAAGTTTCTGGCTGGAAAAACTACCTGCTTCAATTGTAGTTTGCTGGGTACTAGAGGATTTGGTAATAATATTAATCACACCGGAATAAGCGTTTGTTCCATACAACACTGAACCCGGGCCACGTATTACTTCAATGTGATCGATGGCAACCAAAGGAAATGAAAGATAGACCGCACTATCGATACCTCCAGTCAGTGACTCGCGAGCCGGGCGACCATTAAGTAATATCAGCACGTGATTATTAAGGTGAGAAGCCAAATCACCTCTTATTGATATTACATTTTGGGGAAAAAGATGGGAGCCTAGCTGATAAGTACTGGTAGTACGTTCTAATACTTCGAGCAGGTTTTTAGCACCATAACTTTTTATTTGTTCGGCTGTGACAACTGAGATTATTGCAGGCGCATAACGAATTTCCTCTCCTTGGCGAGACGCAGTGACGACTTTAATTTTAAGTAATTCTTCTAACGACATGGAGAAAATATCTGCTAGTTTCTCATCTTGCTGGCTTGCTCTAAGCAGTTCAGGCAAACATATCCATGAGAATAAAATGACAAACCAAAAGACTTTAGTGTCGGAAATATTCATAGTATAAATATTAGACTATATCTGTGATGTTTTCTAAATTAGCTGTTAACTTTCTTTTGACCTGGCAGGGGAAATAAGAGGGGCAGAACAAATTGAACTCATAGGAAAGCCCATCTCATCCTGCGATTAGTGTAATG
This sequence comes from uncultured Kangiella sp., assembly GCA_964578045.1. GTDB lineage: Bacteria > Pseudomonadota > Gammaproteobacteria > Enterobacterales > Kangiellaceae. The sequence goes on from CAZOBX010000052.1 coordinate 5,344, forward strand.
ATAAAAGACTCCGAATTTTTCTATCTACAATTCTCTGCTAGTATTTGTTATCGATTTCTTTCTTGAATTGGTTGAATGTGATATTTTGTTGCAACGAGCATTATTTCACAATTATTTGATCAGGTTGTCTGTATAAGATTAACAGATAGTTTTGTAAGACAATTGTTATGATTAGCATGTCTTATATAATTTAACCTCAACTCAGGTTAAGAGTAACCGGTAATCTCTTAAAGTATCAGATTAAATAAGGGCTCATCGGTCATCGCTTGAACCAACAAACACCAGGAACGTACTTATGCAAAGACGAAATTTTTTGGGCTCGGCAGGGCTAGCTCTCACCGGACTAATATCCAATTTAGGTAGTCAGGTCTCTGCGGCAAATATTAAAAATATCTCAACTGAAGATGTCTCATCAAAAGATCTCACTATTAATCCCGGCGATTGGAAACAGCTAAGGAAAATGTTTCCGTTAACCCATGACTATATTCATCTTGCAACTTTTCTATTGGCTTCACATCCGACGCCTGTGACCAATGAAATAACACGTCATCGAGATGAATTTGATAAAAACCCCGCGGATTACTGGCATAACAACTATCGGACAATTGACACGACTATCGCTAAGTCTGCGGCCAACTATATGGGAGGGCGATGGCAAAATATTGCGTTAACTGATAGTACAACAATGGGTCTCGGCATAGTTTACAGCGGCCTTAAGCTTCGTCCTGGGGATGAAATTTTACAGACCATTCATGATCACTATTCGACTGATTTATCGCTTAAATTGCGAGCCGATCGCACTGACGCGATAGTAAGAAGAATTGCTTTGTATGATCAACCTTCGACCGCCTCTATCGATGATATTGTCATGCGACTTAAACGTGGCATTAACAAAAAAACCAAAGTGGTTGCTGTCACCTGGGTGCACTCCGTAAGCGGTGTTAAGTTACCCATTCGTGAAATAGCGGACATGATCACCAGTATTAATCAAAAGCGTCGCGAAGCAGATCAAATCATTTTTTGTGTGGATGGTGTTCACGGCTTTGGAATTGAAGATGTCGATGTGAGTACGCTCGGCTGTGATTTCTTTGTTGCCGGTACGCATAAGTGGATTTTTGGTCCTCGAGGCACCGGTGTTATTTGGGGTTCCGATCGTGGTTGGCAAAACTGCAATGCGGTCATTCCGAGTTTTAGTCCGTCATATGAAGTTTGGTTAAATAAGGAGACTCAGGATCAAGTGCCTATAGGACAGCATATGTCGCCAGGAGGGTTCCATTCGTTTGAGAATCGTTGGGCGCTACCGGCGGCATTTGAGTTGCATTTACAACTGGGTAAACAACATGTACAAAAGCGAATTCACCAGCTCAACACTCAAACCAAACTTGGATTGGCAAAGATGAGTCATGTCACTCTGCATACGCCGATTTCGCCCGAGCTGTCTTCCGGACAGGTCTGTTTTGAAGTGGAGGGCATGCACCCAGAAAAAATCGTCGCGCATATGCATAACAGAGGTATTATCATGAGTAACACGCCTTACCGACAGACTTTCGCTCGGTTTGCGCCTAGCTTGATTAATAATGAGCAAGAAATTGATTTAGCATTGGCTGAAATAGCTAAATTGGGATAGAGGATAGAAAATGAGTTAGTTGTTGAGTAACTGATGAGTCTATTGAATCGCTCGGCATGAAAGGCCAAAACAGGGTTATTCAACTTGTCGATGATGCTTGTGTTGTAAAAGAAACTTCTGCTGGTTACGGCCTGCTTTTTGGTGCTAAAAAGGCTAGTTTAAGCGGATAAAAACCGCAATATTGTAGGTGATATTTAATAATAATAAAGAGTTACGAAGGTCCGACCCTAAAGATTCTTTAGAAGAGTATTCCGATATTTTTGTGGTGTGGTTCTCTTCCATTGTTTAAAAGCACGGTGAAAAGCACTGGCCTCTGAGTATCCGAGCAGGTAGCTGATTTCTGAAATGGAGAGTTTTTGTTCTAGAAAATAGTGATCCATTAATTGTATACGAACCCTATTTAGCAATTCTTGAAATGAAGTCCCTTCATCTTTGAGCTTACGATATAATGTTGGTTTACTCATGTTTATTTTAGCGGCAATCATTTCCATATCGACAATCCCTTTTGGTAAAAATCGAACCATTAATTTCTGAACCTCAACCTTTATGGATGAAAACCGATCCAGTTTTTGTAAAAGCTGTTCTGCATGTTTTCTCAGAACTTCTCTTACATAAGGGCTGGCATCCAAAAGTCTTATATCTAACAGTTTTTTATCAAAAACGACACTGTTTTCAGGTTGATTAAAAAGAACTTTACAAGGAAAAAACTGATCATAAACCTCGACATAAGAAGGCTTAGAATGTTTAAAGTGAACTTCAAGTATAAAATCACTGAGGTCGCGAACAATGAACATTGTTACACATGATGTCAACATTCTTTCAATATGACTGGTTAGATAGTATTCAGGAAATAGGCTAATGATACTCCAGCTAACTATTTTTTCTTCTTCCGAAAGAGTTATTTCTTCTGCTTCATTCAATAACTTGGAAAACTTGATGAAAGACTTAACAGAGTCCTTCATCGTTGAACATTGAAGACTCGCATGTAAGGCAATACTAGCGTTTTTCCAATTTGGATCTGATCCTAATTTCAACCCAATAGTTGGGTCGTTTGTCAATTCTTCTGCTACTTTCCATAATAAAACATAGTCCGATAAAGGAAATCGAGTCTCATTGTTTTCTAAATCGGTTCGCAGAATTTTGGTTTTTTCTTCTATTATTTCAGGAGCAATTCCCTCCTTCACTAAGTAGTAAAAAAGCCCCTTAAGGAAGCCAGACAGAATAGTAGGTACTTTTTCCACTGGAAAACCTTATCTTTAATTTATTGCATTGAATTCGGGAGATAGTACATCAATCTTATAGCATATTGAGCTCAAATGTCTATTTGTTGAAGCTAAATGTCTCTATTCAGATGAAGATTGTATTGATATTCTTAGTTTACCGATCAAGCAAGTTAGGGCATTAGCTGATCACTAAATTTGCGGCTAATAGAAATTTATAATGAAGGAATAATAAATGAGTTATAAACGTGTGATTGTTACAGAATTTGGTGATCCCAGTGTTCTTAAAATTATCGATGAAGCATCACTTCCAGAACCGCAACCGAGCGAGGTGCGAGTGAAAGTGTTGGCAACTAGTGCAGCCTTCACCGACACGTTGATCCGTAAGGGCATTTATCCTGACGTAAAGAGAAAGCCTCCCTTTACACCAGGCTACGATATGGTTGGCGTGGTAGATAAGTTAAGTGAGGGTGTGACCAAGTTCAAGATCGGACAGAGAGTGGCAGACCTCACAGTCATCGGGGGCAATTCCGAATACATTTGCATACCGGAAAGCCGTTTAGTCCCTGTACCCGATGAATTGGATCCCGCACAAGCGGTCAGTCTTGTCTTGTCATATGTCACTGCATACCAAATGTTGCATCGGGCAGCAAAAATCCAAAAGGGTCAACGCATCTTAATCCATGGAGCTGGAGGGGCTGTGGGTACGGCGATGCTCCAGCTTGGTAAATTGTTAGATCTGGAAATGTATGGAACGGTATCCCAATCCAAACATGAACTGGTCGCCAGTATGGGGGCGATTCCTATTGACTACAAAAGCGAGGATTTTGTTGAGTCTATTCTCAATAAGAGAGGCGATGGGGTTGATGCTGTCTTTGATCCCATAGGGGGAGAAAACTTCAAACGATCGTTTAAAATACTTAGGTCGGCCGGCACATTGGTTGCCTATGGTTTCTATAATGCTGCTATGGATAAGGGAAGCGGTATTCTGTTAGATTTTCTACGGCTTCAACTTTGGAATATGATCCCCAATGGCCGATCAACTACATTCTATTCCATTGGGTCAATGCGTAAGAAGCACGCAGATTGGTTTTACGAGGACCTAACCGAGCTTTTAAACTTGCTTGCTCAGGGTATGATCAACCCTGTCATTGGGAAACGGATGCCACTAGCCGAGATAGTGCATGCTCATCAACTCGTCGAACGGGCAGCAGTGCAGGGCAAGATTGTGTTGCAAGTAGGCTAACAAACTTACGCTATTTCGATTCGAAGGTAAAAAGGGTATTTTAAGTAAGTGAGGGTGCATAAAATATACGCACGATATATGAAATTCTGACTTTCGCCTTTAAAGAAAAGTAATACTTTTATATTGCTACTAACTATTTCGAAGGAGAAACAATTTGAAGAATAATAAAAGACCAGACATCAGTAACTATGAATCACCAATCCAAAAAGCCATTAGCTTTGGAGTAAATGCACCAAACCCGCACAATACGGAAGCTTGGAAAATGAAAATAATCTCAAATGAGGAAATGCTTCTCTATATTGACGAAAAAAGGTTGTTGCCAGCGATTGATCCACCAGCCCGACAAATTCATATAGGTAGTGGATGTTTCATCGAGACATTATCTATTGGGGCAAGAGAGATGGGATATGAGACAAATGTGGATTATTATCCCGAAGGAGTTTATGGTTTTGATGAAATTGGAAAAAAACCTGTTGCCAAACTTAGTTTATCAAAAAATGACACCCTACAGAAAGATCTTCTTTTCGCATATCTTTATACTCGGCAAACAAATAGAAAAGTGTATTCTGGGCCAATGGTTACCGATCAGGCGATAGAAAAGATTAGAGAGCTTATCGGTGAAACGCATCCGAAAATAATTGTAATGAATGATAAGAAGGAAATGCAACCATTTCTCGATATTTTTAGTGAAGGAATGAGAATAGAGGCCGCCACTTCTCGACATCTTTGGGATGAAACCCGGATTTGGATGAGATGGAACGAAAAAGACCGGGCGGAAAAAAGAGACGGTCTTAGTGTGCCACAATCTGGCGCTGGTGGATTAAAGAAAATTATCATGGAATGGTATTTACAAAAGGGCAATGAAAAACGCTGGTTCAGTAAAATGAGCATTAATTCAAGCCTGGCAGATTATAATAAGGGAATAAAGAGCTCTAAAGGAATCGTATTTTTCCAAACTGATACGAATACGCCTTTGGATTGGGTAAAAACAGGAAGAGGATATGCTAGATTTCATTTGGCTAGTACTGAATTTGGGATGTATTTACATCCATATTCGCAAGTACTCCAAGAGTATCCTGAGATGGATGATCTTCGAGAAAAATTTAATCGTTTTTTTGATATGCCCGAAACTGGGAAAGTACAAATGGCAGTTCGAATCGGGAGAGGAAAGAAACCTTACTTCACGTATCGTAGAAACCTCAATGATTTTTTTATGGAATAATATACACCTGCTACAATTAATAACACTCAATCGCCGGTTTTCTTTCTTTACCTTCAGGGTCGGACCGCCATAACCGATTGATCATGTGATATAAAGTGTTAATATAATTGTCTATTTAACGCTTACAATGCTATTAATTAGGTGTTTCTCATTGCTCTAAGGAAAAAGGCAAATGACACCAAGAGTAGGCGCTTTAAGCGAGGGCTAATAGTTAATTTGCTGCCAGAAATATTTGGCACATCGTTTATCGGTGCCACAAAAAAGAGTTTTTTCTCAAATTTAAACGTGATCAAAACCGATGGAAGTATTGGTTATTTGAAGCGAAAAAACGGTTCGGTTTAAGTATTCTAAATTACACCATTACTTCGAATCATATTCATTTACTTGTCGAAGACGACACACATCAATCTATTTTCAAAAGCACGCAACTCATTGCCGGCCGAACGGCTTAGGAATTTAATTCTCGTAAAAAGAGCAAGGGTGCCTATTTGGATGATCGTTATCACGCTTCCGCGTTTGATATAGAACAATATTATTACAAAAAAGAAAAGTGGACAAAAAGTCCTGCGGTCGGTGAATTAGAATTTACCGAAGCGTTTATTGAATCGCTCGGCATAAAAGGCTAAAACCGAGTGATCCAACTTGTCGATGATGCCTGTATTGTAAAACAACCTTCTGCCGCTTACGGCCTGTTTTTTGACGCAAATAAAAGGCCGGTTTAAGCCAATAAACACAGTCATATTAGAGGTGATAGTTAATAATAACAATGAGTTACAAAGGTCCGAGCCTGTAGGGTTGAGGCTCATTTATGTAGATGAATTAGCATGATTACCACCATGCCTTGCACACCAATAATAAAAAATATGAAACTTAATATTACAGACCCTTTTTCTAATTTGTACATTAACCAATGCCTGTTTTTTTCGTCGTTATCCCAATAATGAGATGACCAAAAACGGAAGTAATAATTTGCTGCGGCAATAACCAACCCGAAGGACAAGCTACATATACTGTAAAGAATTGTAGATGCATAGAATTTTTCTGCATCTCCATTTGCCTTTAGCTTGAAAAAGTCCGGAGCCGGTATTAACTTTTCTTTCTTTTACTTGTTTGAGTTACGGTGGTCCGACCCTGTAGGAATTGTAATATTTCTTTGCATGAAATTTCGATATGCTCGAAGAAAGGTTCTCAGATCCTTGTAACCGACAAGTAGTGCAATCCACAGGGGATCCTCACCACGATCCATCTCAAGCTTCGCACGTTCAAAACGACGTCGTCGTGCATAAGCAACGGGGGTCTCACCCGTAACCTCTGCGAAGACGCGCAGAAAATGATACCGGGAAATACACGCCTCTTGTGCAAGTCTGTCAAGATCCACATCAACACCAAATGTATCATCTATTAATGTACGGGCACGGTATATTCGGGTTAATAGCTCATCTCTCGTAGTGCGCCGTCGTACTTTTTGAAGTACGCAAGGAGGGGCAACATTCCAACTGCTTCCAAGAGCATCCAGCAACAAATAGCGCACGCACTCCTTTGCAGTCGAAATGTCCCGTAAGTTGACAGCCGAGATAGTAGTAGCGAGTCGATTATAAAACATTGGAGAACCCGCGAAGGCAATCTGAGCTACCTCTGGAATAGTCGCAGATTTATCAGGCATATCCAGAATTTCTTCTGCTGTTTGTCCAACGCAAGTTGCCGCTTCGTGAACCTCATCTCGACAAAAGAAGATCGACAAGGATTCACTTGGACTACAAATGAGACTGGCGTAGGTTTCACCCGCATTTACGAGGAGGACACTTCCTTGGCGCAATGTGACCTTGCGGCGACTAAAGATATACCCTTCTTCACCTTGTAACACGAGTTTTATCGAAAATTCACCAGAGTGTGGCTCGATTTCAAAGTAAGGAGTCGACATATGAAACAGTGTCGTTTCGTGCAACGCCGAGCTGAAGAATTTGTCTTCAGACGAAGTAACTCGGTATCCGGAACCCTTCCATTGTACTAGTCTCATTTTATTGACAATCCTTTACTTAAGTTTCTCAATAATGCAAATACTGCTATTGGTTCATCCGTAAGCACTTGGCAATACATGAAAGTTGCATATATCGTACGCCTATAAACATGTCCCTACAAATTAGCAATAATTGCCGCTTAATAACAGTTAGTATTGTTCAAATTCTATCAATTGGAGCTACTGCAATATGAAACATAAAATCAACAAGACCATGATAACAACTCTTTCGATATTTTTTAGCTTGTTGCTGATTCAACCGTCAGCATTCAGTAAAACTGCTCGCGTAGCTTTGGATACCTACGACGAAGGTCCAGTATGGCAGATCATGACATTTCGTACAAAACCGGGTAAAACAGAATTACACTTGAAGAATATCGCCACTGTCTGGGAGCACCAGTTGAAGTTGGCTGTGAAAAAGAAAGTTCTGGTTGATTATAAAGTATTGACGAAATGGTCATCAAGCCCGACTGACTGGAATATTATGGTCATAGAAATTTTTCCAAACATGGCATCCTATGACACTTTTTGGAAAGACTGGGCAGAGATTGATAGCGAAACAGTTGATAAGCCTGAATTTAAAAAACGACTAGAAGGGCTTGAAGCAACAGGAACCCAATTTCTAGGCACTGTATTTGCCCGTGAAGTGTATTTAAAGCCACGATAGAACCAAGCTAAGGGCTACTGATGTTATTGCTAATTCAGCTTTATATGTAAGCGACAGTAGCCTGAAATTATTAATTAAATACAGTAATAAGACAGTCATCTTAACTTATAGACAACAATGTGCATCACATTGATTTTTTATTATTTTTGCGATTGATAATTTATTCTTTACCGCATAGAGCATAGGTAATTTGCGTGGCAATATTTTTGGATTTTAATAGTGCTGCTCCCTTCATGGCACAAGGTTGCCAAGATTGACGATAATCACCATCTTCTTGATGATGACCGATAGGCGCACAAAAGCTTGAGTCTTCCTCCAGGATCGGACTGTCATAACCGATTGATTATATGACATAAAGTGTTAATACAATGGGCTGTTTAACGCTTATAAAACTGTTTATTAGGTATTTTTCATTGCTTTAAGGAATAAAGCAAATGACACCAAGAGTAGGTGCTTTAGGCGAGGGCTAATCGATTCGTTACGAGTTACGGAGGTCCGACCTTAAAGGTTAAAATTAATAATTTGAAACCCGAAATTTCACAGGGTATCATGCGGGACTAAACTAGCACGAACGACTATAATAGATTGCGACTAGTCCATAAAAACTCCAGGAGGTTATATGCGAATTTCAGTTTTAGTATTTTTATGCGTTCTCTCAATATCAATCTTTCCCCTTCAGTCATCAGCCGATGAATCATCTGATATTATCAACCTGAAAAGTTGGAAAGTTGATAAAGAAGGGGTTCCTCGTGATCCCTTTGTTGATGCCCATGGCCATGTATGGTTTTGTGGGCAAGCGGGTAATTACATCGGCCGTTTTAATCCCAGTAACGGTGAATTTAAGTATTATTCCGTGCCCGATGGTACTCATCCGCATAACCTGATTGTTGATCCTCAAGGATTCGTTTGGTATGCCGGTAATCGAAACGCCCATATTGGTAAACTAGACCCTGCTACTGAAAAAATTGTTCAGTATAAAATGCCAAAAGCGATCCGTGATCCTCACACTTTAGTGTTCGATAAGAATTTTAATATTTGGTTTACCGCACAAAACAGCAATGCGATTGCTCATCTCAACACTAAGACGGGAGAAGTTCGATTCGTTAAGGCAACATCTCGCGGTTCTCGTCCTTATGGCATAAAAATGGATAACAATGACAAACCGTGGGCGGTATTGGTTGGGACCAATAAGTTGGCTACTGTTGATCCTGCATCCTTTAAAATCCAAGAGTTCATACTCCCTCGTAAAAACGCGCGGCCACGGCGACTTGAAATAAGTTCGGATAATAATATTTGGTACGTCGATTATGCTGACAGCTTTTTGGGGCAATACAACCCATCGACTCAGAAGTTTGAAGAATGGAAAATGCCAAGTGGCGATGAAAGCCATCCCTATGGTACGGCGTTGGATGCTAAAGAGCGTATCTGGATTGTGGAGACCGGCGTTTATCCTAATCAGCTGGTGGGATTCGATACCCATAAGAAAAAATTTTTCGCCGCCACTTTGGTCAAAAGCGGCGGTAGTGTCCGACATATGTATTTTGATCAGTCTAGCAATGCGGTTTGGTTTGGTGTGGATACAGGGTTTATATCTCAGGCCAGGCTTAATAAGGAATAACTGTCACAGATCGATGATGAATGTAATGGAATGACTGTTGATGGGCATATGGTTATTAGGTTACCAATACATTCCCTTGTAGAGCAACTGAAAGTGAGTTGCTCTTTTTTATGTGCGGGGTAAATAAATTTTATTGAACACTTTAATTGACGGAGTTTTTTCGTGGACTAGAAAGTTCAAAATGATATTCGTGTAGCGTTGCTTAAGCATTGAAATGAAAAACTCTGCGGCCAATTGTAAATATCTGCACTGATTGAAGAAAGGCCCGAATTTAGCGACTTAAGTAAGCGGATTTGCTTACGCGGAGAAAAATAGGAGGTCAGTAATTAGAAAATTCAAAGGATCCCTGGCGAAAAATGAGCGATAAATGGTACTTATACCCGTGATATCTCAAAATGCAGATTCCAGCAAGGCTATAAGTGACCATATTTGAGGCATGGAATTTTAGGGTTAGTTATTTATGTCCATGGACGGACGGTATGCAGCAAATGCCAGGAGCAATTTTCTGTCTAACTCAAAATTTCATAACGAAGAAGATGGTTACTTATAGCCTTGCCCTTCGGGTGCTCAGCTAAAAAGCCTGCACAGCGTTGCAACTCTCGGTAAGGGCTAGCCATTGCCTTCGAGTTGCGCCTTGTTCAGACATTTTAGCTGAACACTGGAACCTGCATTTTGAGGTATCACGGGTATAGAAACGCCCAGACTAATCACATTGCTATCCGATAACCATAAATTAACGGATTGAGCCCTAGGAGATTTTTATGTATCAACCGAAATTAACCATATTTTCTATTGCCCTGCTAATACTATCATATTTGCCAAATTCTCTGCTAGCCACTGAAATTGTTCCGCTCAACGAAAAATTGTGGACGATAAAAGCCAAGTCATTCGTGCTCGAAAATTACCGCGGCAACGACGCCATTTATATCCATCAAGGTGGAGCGACTTTAAAAGACGTCGAATTTTTGAATGGAACAATTGAGTTTGATGTGTACTTGACGCCCAGGCAAAGCTTTCCAGGCGTTTATTTTCGCCAATTCGATGAACAAAATGATGAATCGTTTTTCTTAAGACCGCATCTTTCGGGAAAACCAGACGCCAATCAAGCGGCGCCATCGATAAACGGATTAGTGGCATGGCAACTTTATTTTGGAAAGAACTATTCATTTACCTACGACTATAATTTTGACCGGTGGACCCACGTCAAATTACTGGTCAATGGCACCAGAGCGCAGGTATTTCTAGATCACGCCCAAAAGCCGCATTTGTCCTGGCGGTTAAAGCACAAGCCACAGGCCGGAAAAGTCAGCGTCGGCGGCAGCTTTGCACCGATTCATTATGCCAATTTTAGCATCGACCTTAAAAAACCAAAACTCGTCAATTTTGTCGAACCGAGCAATCGACTAATAGAGGACATTGTTCCCGAGTGGAAAATTTCCGACAAATTCGAAGAAAGTCAGCTCGATGACTTAGCCAAACTAAAACAACTAATCGACCAGAGAAAATGGCTGGGCAGTGTAAAAGCAGAAGAAACCAACGCCGCCAATATATCTTGGGTGGCCTCCAGATACCAGGGTGAGGGAAACACGGTATTTGCAAAAATTGAAGTTGATTCCAAAAAAGCCATGACTCGGATTTTCGACTTCGGCTATAGCGATAGAGCCGTTGTATTGTTAAACGGACAGCCGATATACCGTGGCAATAACAAATGGCGTAGCCGTGACTATCGTTATCTTGGAACGGTCGGTCTATTCGATTCGGTCTACCTTAATTTGAAAAAAGGAAAAAATGAACTGCTGATTGCCGTTAGCGAGGATTTTGGGGGATGGGGGGTGACCGGAAAATTTAGAGATAATAGTCAATTGACTGTTGGTTACTAGCTTTGTCTCTATTTATCTGTATACCAATTTATTGGGCAAAAATAGACCTGAGCAAACAAGTCCGTTGAGACTAATTGGATTAAAAAAACGTGTTACTATGAACGCTATGTTAACTATATGAATACTAACAAAAAACTGATGACACGAATTAATAATGAATTTCTAATTGGACACTTTCGTGTGCAACCTTCAAGAAATAAGATTTATTTTTCTGACCAGGAGATAAAGATAACACCGTTATTAATGTCGATATTGACCATGTTAGCAGAGCACCACGGTGAGACAGTAACCAAGGAACAATTATTTGACGAAGTGTGGGGGGATGTAGCGGTTTCAGAAGCCGCACTATTTAGAAATATTTCAGAATTACGAAAAGTATTTGGAGACGACGCAAAATTACAGAATTTTATCGAAACTATCCCGAAAAAAGGCTACCGATTAAAAGCAGATGTCATATTTCTTGATTCTAAAATTCAGCGTTTAATTAGGTCTAGTCAATCGGCGAAGCTCATCAGCTTCTCGCTCTTAGTTTTGGTTGTTTTAGCTGCTACATTATCAATAAGATCATTCTACTTTGACAAAAAAATCGAATATCTAGCGCCGAAAATCGATTATTTAACCTCAAATAAGGCCAACCAGCGGCGGCCGCGTATCAGTTCGAGCGGACGATATCTTCTCTACTTCAATAACGACAATGGTAGACGTTCGATGATACTTTCCGACCAAAAGTCAGGTGCGGATACAACTTTGTTAAATAATTCACAAGGTATTTTAACCGCCACATTCTCGCCGAATGAACAGGAAGTGATTTACGCCATCAATACCAACGAGGTTTGTGAATTACACCAAATTTCACTTATTACCAAAATCGACGATCAATTATTTGAATGTCCTCCCAATTCAATGCCGCTCATTGCGGTCGATTGGTCTGCTGACGGTAATTACCTTCTTTACGGAACCAAGGGGAAAAAATCAGACAAGTTGAGTTTTTCAATCAAAAATATTACAACTCTAAAAACGCTTGATTTGACAGCCTCTGAAGTGTACTCAATCCGCTACCCTCGCTTTTCTAATGATTCTAAAAAAGTTGTCTATGTTGCGACACCTTATTCCGCTGGTTTAACTCACGAAATTGGCATATTTGATTTGGATTCAAAAAAATCTGAAATCATTTACAGCTCAAATGATTTTATTTTCCAAGTGAATTGGGACGGTAATAACGAGGACATCTATTTTTTAGTCGGTCCGGGGAAAAACAACGCCAAGGGATTGTGGAAAATTAATAGTCGAACAAATGTCGTGACACATATGCTTAACGGTGATTTTATCGATATGGATTTCAACAGTAGAAATGGCCAATTCGTTTTTGCACAATTAGCTTCGCAGCGCAACATTTGGGCGTACCAGAGAGATAAAGGTGAAGGCACGACAGAAAAAAAACACCTTAGACTAACTGACTCAAACCTAATTGATAGAGAGCCAACTTTGTCTCCGGATGGAAAGACGTTAGCATTCGTTTCCAATAGAAGTGGTAATAATGAAATATGGTTAAAGTCACTTGATGACAAGACTGTGAAACAATTAACCCGATTTAATAACAGCTCTTTATCTGTACCCATCTGGCTACCATCAGGGAGTAAAATATCTTTCAATATCACCATTGATCGAAAAAAGACATTTTTCATTTTTGACATCATTCGAAATAGTTTTCAACAAATTGACTTGCCAGTAAACGCTGGCGCGATTGATTGGGTGTCTGATGATATCCTTTACTGGTCATCACCATCTTCAACCGACAATAAAGTCTTATTAAGAAAAACCAATATAGTGACGAGTGAAACGACAGATATAACTTCAATGCGGACAAGTTTTTTTAGATACCATCCAGAGTTCGGTATAATCTACTCGCCCTACTCAGATTCAAAGAAATTATTTGTTTATTCACTCGAGCAAAACAGGCATCAAGAACTAGGCGGTATTTCTTTAAATTCACCCACAAGCTGGGATTTTTTTGGCGATCAACTTTTTTACTTGAAACGCGATATTCAAAATATTCAAAATGCTCCGAATTTCAGTATCAATTCATTCGACCTGGTGACTCTCAAGAATAAATTTATCTCTAGTGTCAAAATACCTCGTATCCAGGATTTTGGTCGAACTATGTTATCGGTGGGTGAAAACAGCGTTTATTATACCCGATTAGAAAATGTCGCCATTGACCTTGTCTCTGTGACATTCGATTGCAAGCTGTCATCAAATTGTGAAGCTATATCCAGTAACTAGTCGATAGAAAACTCCGCCATTTACCGGTTTCACAATTTCGTCCATTTCAGCATTATTTAGGGCATCGCATGCATTTGTCCAATTGGTTTGTTGGATGGTTTTTGACTAGATACCAAAGCTATTTCTTTGATTAAGGACCATAATATAGCCGACGGGAGAGACTGCTTTTTTATTGGGATTCAATTTGCCTTGTTGATTAGGATAACCAATATACATTGGGTAAATCAGTAGAGGTTAGCATTGAAATTAGTCGTTGATAAGTCTGCATGAAAGATCAAAACCGAGTGATCCAGCTTGTTGATGATGCTTGTGTTGCTTACAACATGCTTTTTGATACTAAAAACATTGGTTTAAGCGAATAAACACTGTCATATTAAACTTAATAGTTAATAATAACAATGAACTACGAAGGTCCAAAAAGGTTAAAGGTTCGGTGGGACAAAATCTCACTGCGCGCTTTTTCAGCCCTTGCTGGCGACGTTAGCTGTTTACCTCGAACTTACTCACCAGTGCAGGATATATAAAATGAAGAGCTGGAAATTATTTCCTAAAGATTCGTATGTAGCCAAGTATATCGACTGTTATTGGTTTCTGGAGAAAAAATTGGGGGATATTAGTTTTGAACGACCGAAATTAAATCCTGATCCAGCCGCTCATTTAATTCTTGCGGAAACTCAGCAATATTATCGATACAGTCAAAGCGCCAATTCCTTTGAAGGATATGGTAATCACTGGATATTTCCTCATTGTAAAACCTTTGAAATTGACCATACCAAGCCTTTTTTAATCGTAGGAATTAAATTTCATATTGGCGCTTTATACTCGTTAAAATTCTGTTCCCCTCAAAAGGTGCTCGATCAGATTATTGGTATAGATATCAGAAATCTATTTCAATCTGATCTATTTGAAGTGACGGATGTTCTGTCTGATGCAATAAATAACCCGCAAGTATGCTGCGATAAGCTTGATAGTTATATAAAGCCTCGGTTGCTAAAATCCTACGAAGACAAACACAGTAAGCTAGTACACCAGTCATTAAAATTATTATCAGATACTTCTATTAGTACTATTGGGTCAGCATTGCACTGCTCACAGAGAACAATAGAGCGTAGTTTTTTGAAAGTGACTGGGTTTACGTTAAAACAATGTCATTCAATGAATCGACTTGAGTCAATATTAGAATACTTATACCGATGGGATAGCCAGAGTATAAACTGGGCAGACATTGCAGCAAATTTCGAATTCAGCGATCAGCCTCATTTAATTCGTTACCTCAAGAGCACAATTGGCTTAACGCCTGGTGAGTATGCTAGACAACGCGATTTAGCTATAGATGTTTACGGTAATTTTGAATAGTTCTGTATAAATTGTCGTTTTTATTCAATCTGTATTGAGTTATCGGTTGATAATATTCTATTTGATATCTACTAAGCGATTAAAAATAGGAATGACAATGAACACAATTATCAGGCATTATAAAAAAAATTCAAATGATTTAACGGGTATTTTGTCATCTTGGGAAAATGCATCAAAAATAGCCCACCCATTTTTAACTGAGAAGTTTTTGGATACGGAGCGTTATAACATTCCTAATGTGTATTTACCAAATGCAGACACATGGGTGGCTGAATCTGGCGGAACAGTTATAGGATTTATTGCATTAATTGGTAATGAGGTTGGTGCAATATTTGTCGAGCCTGAATTTCATGGTACTGGAGTCGGCCTCTCTTTAATGAATAAAGCTCAACAAATACATGGACATCTTGAAGTTGAGGTCTTTGAAGAAAATGCAATCGGTCGTAAGTTTTACTCTAACTATGGTTTTAGCTTATTAATTGAAAAAATACATGAGCCAACGGGTAATAAAGTATTACGGCTGAAATTCACACACAGCTAAGAAGAGTATTATGTTGTTTGTAAACTCACTGGGAAAGGATGGAAAACCGATGACAAACTAATAGCGGTTTTCTAACGTATTTGCATTAGAAAATATCATCACCAAAGCCATTCCCTCATAGGGAATTGAGTCTGAATTTTTGCAACGCTACTATACCTTTAATTTTTCACTCATAGGTAATGTAACAATGGAAATACACACAGAAATCAAGGTATCAGCATCTGCTGAAAGGGCTTACGCTGCTAAATGGACAACTGCGCTGGAGTCATCCTCTTTGGAGGGCGAAGTGGGGCTGGGGGCCATTAGAACTTGTCATAGTAACAAGGTTGGGCCATTTCCCGCCGCTGTTTCCAAAGAACGCTTAATTGATTTTGACCCTGAACATTATCGATTTACATATGTTGTTCAAAGTGGACTTCCAACAATTTTTAAAAACGCCCAAAATGCTTGGTCTATAGTTCCTATAAATAAATCCAGTTGTATTATTCGTAGTTTTGCTAGTATTGAGGTAAATGGTTGGCTGCGCCCTATTAATTGGATTGTCCTTTTGTTGATCAAACGAGATTTAAAAAAGGTGTTTGAGGAGATGGAGTATTATATTGAGCATGGTAAAGTTCATCCTCGAAAGGCCAAATCTATCCTGGAGCCGGCAAACGTATGACAGAACTAAGTGCTATTGGTGTTCAGCTACGCCAACATAGAAAGCAACGTGGTATGTCTCAGTTAACGTTAGCCTGCGCGGCAGGATCGACGTCTCGTCATGTTTCATTTATTGAAACGGGGCGTTCACGGCCTGGGCGAGACGTGATATTGCGATTTGCTAATGCAATGAATCTGACACTTCGAGACAGTAATGCGCTTTTAGTGTCTGCTGGTCTTCCACTCGCATTTGCTGAAACACCTCTTGAAGACGAAGAAATGAAGCCCATTCGACGCCTTATTGCACAGGTGCTTGATAAGCACGACCCGTTTCCAGCGTGGGCAATTGGTTCTGGTCTACGTTTTTTATCATCAAATCGAGCGGCTGAGAAAGTGCTTCCAGGATTAGTTGGCATGGAACCGAAAGCACTCATAGATCAATGGTGTGGATCTTCTAACAACATTAGTGAAGCCGAAAGGGCTTATATTGTATTTCAAACATTGCAAGGCCTCAGACACGAAGCATTTCATCACCCTCATCCTGAGATAACAGCTTTGTTACGGCAAATAGAGTCTTATGCGGCTGAATTTGACGAACCGCCATCATTTTCCGACTCACCTGTACTGTGTCCCAGCATTGTGGTTAATGGTCAGAAGATTCGGACACTTTCAACTGTGATGCGGTTTGATAAAGTCGTTAATGTGACTATGGCAGAAATGAGAGTAGAACTTGTATTTCCCGCCGACGATGAAAGTGAAGCCATCTTAAGGGCTTTGTAGTTTATTCTAAAACTTGAAGCATAAAGAGCCCGGACTCAACCAATAAGTGCATCCAAACCTTCAGGGTCACCCATTAGCCAGCCTAAAGGTTGGGAAGCATAAAATGACGGACATAAAAAAAGGCAAATCTTTCGATTCACCTTTTCTGTCAATGCTCTGTACAGCTATTTATTCGCTGCGAAGGCATTTCTCAATGCTAAATTGGCTGATTAAGCAGCGACAATATTCTCAGCTTGAGGACCTTTTTGGCCTTGAGTTACTGTGAACTCAACTTTTTGGCCTTCGGCTAAAGTTTTAAAACCATCGCCAGCGATTGCACTGAAGTGTGCGAATACGTCTGGACCAGACTGCTGTTCGATAAAACCAAAACCTTTAGATTCGTTGAACCACTTAACGGTTCCTGTAACTGTAGACATAATAATATCCTGAAATTTAATAAATAATTGTGCCTTCAAGAGGCTTGAATAGCGTGAAAATAGACTGGTACTTAAAAACTTCAGAACGAGGAACTACTAGTGAAACAACGAAACAGAGGCAATAAATAAGCTTTCTTTCTAGCTGGCGTGCATTGTACAAAATTTATACAGTAAGTCAACCAAAATATTCACCGAATTAAATAAATAATTCACACTGATCCCTATTTCCTTTCTATATTATTATCGCTCGAAGAATATTTCGAGCGGAATATATCGCTTATTAATCTCGCCATCAATTTATATGCAATTCAAAATCATTTCACCTCCATTTCACACTCTTTAAAATAAACTACCTTTACTAAGTTCTATAGCCCCATACTCTATTTCGATAGAAGGGCTGCGTAGAATTAAAAATAAACTAGATGTAGGAGATGTTCAATGTCAGTCGCTTTTCGCTCGATAACCCTTAGCTTACTAGTGCTTGTGGTTAGTGGCTGTAATGTTATTAACGTTCTTAAATTAAGAAATGCTAATGACGATGTTGAGCCAATTTGGCACTCTTCAGAGAGTCAGTTTCCAATTACTACAGATTATATTGGTGAGAAAGCCTTTATCTACGGCACAGTGAATGGGGTGGAGGGATTTAAATTTATGATTGATACTGGCGCATCATTTACCTATTTGTTAGATACGCCAAAGGTTATTGCATTAAATTTAGCTGAGGGCTACGAGCTAAACTTAGGCGGTTGGGGTGATGAAGAGGATTCACTAGGGTATCAAATGAGCATGAAATCTTTACGGTTTGCAGATTTAGAGGTTAAAGATTTTAAAGGTGCTTTTCTGAAGATGAGCAAAACTCGCTATTTTGATAGTCCCGAAGAGCTCATTTTTGACGGTGTTATTGGTCATGATCTATTACGTCATTTCGCTTGGACATTTGATAAAAAGGCTAATCGGGTGAGTGTTTCCAATAAACCTCACAAAGCGCCAGCAGGCGTAAAAGGGCTCCCCTTTGATACTTTTATGACCAAGATTAGCATCGAAGGAAACATCGATTTTGGGAATGGGCATAAAATAGAGCATGAATTCATTATTGATACGGGCAGCCGACATTATTTTAAGTTGAGTTCAGAATACCCAAAAGCCAATGATGTTAAGTTACCCGATGCACAAGTAACCGCCGCAGATTTCGGTTTAAGTGGAAAAGCGGAACATCAGCGAGTGACATTACCGCAAATTGACTTAGGTGATATTCGAATCAAAAATATCAAAACCAATATTATTGAAAATGATGACGAGGATGAACTTTGGATCATTGGTAACGCTGCCCTCAATCAATTTGTCACTACTATTGACTATCAAGCCAGTAAAATGTATCTGAAACTGTACGAAAATAATGAATTTCAATCTCGATACAATCTTCTAGGCTTAGAAGTGAGAAAATTGTTAACCGGAAATTATCTAGTTCGCTATGTGATGCCATCTTTGCCAGGGTTAAAATCAGGTTTTAAAGTCGGGGACGTGATAACAAAAGTTAATGGTATTGATGCAAAAGATATTTCGAAGGATCAATGGTTATCAATTAGTGCGACCCCGGGAAGTTATAAGATTTGTAGAGAATCTTTGGACTGTCTAAAAGTACAATCAAAACACATTGATGGATATTCGATAAATGTGAAATAGAGATTGATTGCAGATGCTGGTGATAATACCAGCATTTGTTATGTCTTATTTACAACACCACTCATAAGACTGAAAGCCAAATTATCAACTTTTTGACCTTTTGATTTAACTAGTTCGGAAATATTTGAAAGTATGATAAAACCATTTTTTAACTGAGTATCAAGTAGCATCACTGAACTACACCCTCCTGCACTAGCATTATGAAAATACATCCGTTCTCCCAATTCTGCTTTTTCTAAAGGTCGATGATACTTTTGTCGTAAAAGAACCTGCTGCTTACAGCCTGCTTTTTGATGCTAAAAAGGCCGGTTTAAGCTAATAAACGCTGTTATATTAATGGTGATAGTTAATAATAACAAAGAGTTACGAAGGTCAGACCCTATAGGAATAATGTCCGACCCTATAGGAATCGAAGGTCCGACCTTGTAGGAAACATAAAGGGGGAAACTCCTTTATTGCTTAGAAAGAATAAAAGGACATCCTCAGCAACGAACCCAAATGCGCTATTTCATCCAATTTTTCGAGCGTTGATATTAGTTCATCTAATCCATTGAAATCAGATATTTCTCAGCAGCTTGTAGGACATTGGTTATATCATGACTGTTTACGATTATTGACCACTCAAATTAGTCAAATTAACCAACATTTAGCTATCGTAGAAAGGTTGCTCTAGCGGAGCGCCACTAACGCCTTGATTTCTAGTCAGAAAGCCGCTGGCCTAGTTTTTGCCTTATTAAGTATAAAAGGAGGCATTTATGGATTTTTTTGAAGGTATATTCGCTTTGGCTGCAGTGATAGTTTGTTTTTTAATTTGGTTGATCCCTATCATATTAATCACGGTTTCTGACAGAGCCAGCGGAAAGGAAAAATTTGCATGGATTCTGGCGGTCATTTTTATCAGTTGGTTTGCCTGGGTGTTCTATTTGTTGTTAGCCCCTTTGGGAAATAATCCACGATATTACGACGAACGCGATTATCGACGTTATCGCTAACCTGAATCAGTTTTACTCCGGTGCAATTGTAGAGAAGATTTTGAATATTAGTAGGTTTTATATCTATATAAATTGCAAGTAGATGCATCAAACTTGTTCAAAGAAAACTAGCACGTGGGCACAGGACCCACGTATCTTAAAGATTTTACAAACTTTCAAAAATTAAAAACTACCCCACGGATTATTATTTGAAGTACCAGTATTAAACGAGTTATTGCTACCGTTTTGCCACTCTATTCCCTGATTGAAATTGTTTTCATCTCGCTTCAGACATTTCCACTCAATATTGGTGTTTACTGGAAGGTTGATCACTTTATTCCAGGTTGGATAATTTGTGGCATCTAATTTATAAGCAAATTCCGGAACCCAATTTCCTAATATATTGTGCCCACCAACAGCGTAAACAGACTGACCATAATAAGTGTGGCCATTGTAACAAGTAAATAATTGGTCAATATTACCAGGAGTATTGCCGCCGCCACCCGATGTACCAATCGGAAGCCAGACACTGTAATCGTTCGCACCAGCGTATAAAGTTACTTGCCCATTTCCATCAGTCCACTTGGTGCCACTAACGTTACCGGTGATATCTTCTAGTTCGGCGTTGTTCCACTTTGTGTGAACCGTTCGGTCGTGGCCACTATTTGAGCCATTAATGAATACCACAAGTCCGGTATCACCGTTTCGCTGAGCGATATAAGTGTCGTTGTCAACCCACAGATTTGAAGTAGAGCCCTGCGCATAATTTTCATGGATCCAAATAAGGTTATTTAATTTGTCCTTATCTAACCATTCCTCATAGTCGCGATAGAAAATGGTTGGATAACCTTCATGGGTCAATATAAACACGTATGCCAGCAGCTTGTTGGTAAAAATTTCGTCGGTGTCATGGTTGGCAACAAATGTCACTGCTTTGTCAGGATTCCACGCAGCAAAACCTGCGCCATTTAAAAGATTCATATTTCGTTGACCGAATGCATCGCGCATTGAATAATACAAAGGAAAGTCAAAAGCGCTCGCGCCAGAATCGTTAACCCAGTTATTGATTAGATCGCGGCTTCCATCCCAGTATTCACCAACCGCGAATCCACCGGCATGATTAACCCATTCTTTAACGACCCAGCCGCCAAAACCTTTTACATAGTCAAATCTCCAACCATCAAAACCGATTTGTTTGTAATACTCCGCAACACTATCGCTTCGACGCCACAACCAATCTTGTACATTGGATTTTTCATGGGCCACATCGGGAAAGCCTCCAAAGGCACCTTCGTCGTATTGCTTTTCATCATTAGGGTGGAAGTCACTTGCTGAACGAGAAAACTTACCGTGAGGGTGAGAGAAGCTAGTCCAGGTATTAGTACCTGTGAAAGGATTTGCTTCAGACGCACCACCGGAACTGTGGTTAATGACAATGTCCGCATAAACTTGCATTCCTTTGTCGTGGGCATTATTTATCAGGTTTTGTAATTCGGCTTTTGAACCGTGACGAGTTTCCACAGAACCGCTTTGATTAAATTCACCTAAGTCAAAGTAATCATAGGGATCATAACCCATGGAATATTCGCCGTTTTGAGCTTTCGAAACAGGCGGCAACCAAATCGCAGTGATACCTGCATCGTTCCAAGCTTCGACTTTGTCGTTAACATTATCGTACCAGACGCCTCCGGCCGGATGGTCCCAATAAAATGCCTGCATAAGGACTCCTGCATTGGAGGAGAGAGTAAATAATGCTAATGATACAGTCAGCGTAAAATTTCTAAAAATATTCATATTCTTATCCTATTATTTATAATTATATGGAATATGTCAGTGCTACAAACTGGGCCGCAATCAATTGCAATTAAATAAATTGAAAATAGTTTTTTATGACAAAATTCCGCACTTATCTTTTTTATGAGCTGAATAAATTTTTATCGAATGCGTGATTTTATTTGAGGTATGACGGTGGGTGGGAGTGGGGGAATCGGGCGACGACAAAAGAGGTGTGCAAAGGCCGAAGTGTGCACCCAAACCCATTGCTTGAAAAAGCATATTCCAGCACATTTTTTGGAAGCTTGGTAGAATGGATTTTGGACCTTCTGGTACGAGCTAATCGGTAGCCAACCGGTCCGTCTGATTCTTTTGGACGACTTACCGCGTGATCGTTTTCCCTAGAACCAGTGGTTTTTGAACTGCACGTACCTTTGCAAACTGAAAAGCTCACTCACAAGAATCAACTAAGATCTGAGTCGCGAAACAACCGCAAATTGTTCCACGTGACTGAGTTCTAATAATTTTTAGAGAAATGCGGTATTTATAACAAATATCTGGATCCG
>CAZOBX010000053.1:0-27524 GCA_964578045.1 uncultured Kangiella sp.
CTAGTCAAAATCCCTGTGTCGAGGTACTGGAATCCACTCAATGACACATCCTTCCAAACAAAGGTACAGGAACTAAACAATTTCTCCAACTTTTAAGATTTTAAGCGCGTTGGTTCCGCCGAGCCTACCCATATGATCACCTTTAGTCAGCAAAACCAGATCGCCATCTTTAAGGTCAATTTTTTTCTTGATCGCTTCAATTGCGAGTCGATTGACGTCACGACGCGCTAAAACTGTCGGATCGAAATGTAGGGCTTCAACACCACGGTATAACGCCATTTTTCGCTGAGTTCGTTCTAAACGAGTTAACGCGAAAATTGGGATGCCACTGCGGATCCGTGACATCACTAAGGGAGTTGATCCTGACTCAGTTAAACAGGCGATCGCCTTTATACCTTTTAAGTGGTTAGCTGCATACATGGTTGCCATAGCGATTGCATCGTCAACCTGGTCCCAACGCAATTCAACTCGATGACCCGAGATTTTGGTTGTCTTTTGTTTTTCTGCTCCTAGACAGACTCGAGATACCGCTTCCACAACTCGAATAGGGTGTTCGCCCATGGCGGTTTCGCCGGATAACATAACAGCGTCTGTGCCATCCAGCACCGCGTTCGCAACATCAAATACCTCTGCTCGTGTTGGGATAGCGTTAGTGATCATGGATTCCATCATTTGGGTAGCGGTTATTACCGCTCTGTCGAGAGATCGAGCTCTCTGGATGATTTTTTTCTGTACGCCAATTAATTCGGCATCTCCAATTTCTACCCCTAGATCGCCTCTTGCAACCATCACTGCAGCAGAGGCGATAATAATATCGTCTAATATCTGGTCATCGGCAACGGTTTCAGCACGTTCAATTTTAGCCACCATGCCGCATTGGCAACCGGCTTCTTTAGCAAGTCTTTCTGCAAGTTTTATATCCTCAGCGGTGCGTGGAAAGGAAACAGCCAGGTAATCGACGTCCATAAGAGCCGCGGTTTTAATGTCTCTGATATCTTTGTCGGTTAAGGCCGGTGCTGAAAGACCTCCACCTTTACGATTGATACCTTTATTGTTGGAGAGGGCGCCTCCAATTCGCACTTTGGTAATGATCCGTTTGCCTTCAATAGCAGTAATCTCAAGCTCCACCCGGCCATCATCTAACAACAGAATATCGCCAACGTTGCAATCTTGTGGAAGCTCTTTGTAATCAATGCCAACCTGTTGCAAATTACCTGAGTTAATGTCTAATTCGGCATCCAAAACAAAAGTCTGGCCAAATTCTAATTCAATTTTGTCTTGCTCAAAGCGTGAAATTCTGATTTTTGGACCCTGTAAATCACCTAATATGGCAACATTCACCCCCAATTTTTTGGCGACTTGTCTAACTAGTTTTGCGCGTTCAATATGGTCTTCAGCACTGCCGTGGGAAAAATTCATCCTCACAACGTTAGCGCCTGCTTTGAGCAATGCCTCTATTTCAAAGGCGTCGTTAGTAGATGGTCCAAGAGTTGTCACTATTTTTGTTCTGCGTAGCAAGGGAGGGCTCCAATTAGTTTTGATATTATTGAGGATCGAGATTCTACAAAGCAGAGATTATAAGCCAAATTGAACTCAAGGTGAGCAATATCACTAATAATTGTTTGATCTAGAGCTTGAAATCGTATGCACAGACCCCATCTATCGAAGCAACCGAATTTATTAATCTAGATTAATATAATTTTAACGCTCCTTAGTTTGTCTGTGGAGAATGTTTATGCCAGGAGAACAACGAAATGACTGAAGTCGCCAATAATGAGACCCCAAATATAGAAACCCATAGCTTTCAAACTGAAGTAAAACAATTACTGCACTTGATGGTTCATTCTCTCTACAGCAACAAAGAGATATTCCTGCGTGAACTTATTTCAAATGGTGCTGATGCTGCCGATAAATTGCGTTTTGAAGCATTGTCTCATGACGATTATTACGAAAATGACAGTGAGTTGAAAATTCGTCTAACCGTTGATAAGGAAGCCGGTACCTTAACCATTAGCGATAACGGCATTGGTATGAATAAACAGGAAGTTATAGATAACCTCGGCACGATTGCTCGTTCAGGCACTACTGAATTTATCAAGCAAATGTCAAAAGATGACAAAGCTGATTCAAACTTGATTGGTCAATTTGGAGTGGGTTTTTACTCTTCATTTATCGTTGCTGATGAAGTTGAAGTCAGAACGCGCCGGGCGGGCGATTCGGCCGAGTCTGGTGTGAGTTGGATTTCTAAAGGTGATGGGGAATTCAGTATTGAAACCATTGACAAAAGCGAACGTGGTACTGATATTATCTTAAAGTTAAAAGATGACGAAAAAGAATTCCTCGAGCCTTGGCGTGTTCGATCAGTCATTAACAAATATTCTGATCATATATCTTTACCGGTAGAAATGGAAAAAATGGATATGGGAATGCCATCAGAAGATGATGACAAAAAAGAAGAAGATGAAGTTGTCGTTCCAGAATTTGAAGTGATCAACAAAGCGACAGCGCTTTGGACCAGAGCAAAATCCGATATTAAAGAAGATGAATACAAAGAATTTTATAAGCATATTTCCCACGACTTTAATGAACCGCTGGTTTGGTCTCACAATAAAGTAGAAGGTAAATTGGAATATACCAGCCTGTTATATTTACCCAAAAAAGCGCCGATGGATCTGTGGAATCGTGACAAGCCTCGAGGCGTAAAACTCTATGTTCAACGTGTATTTATTATGGATGACGCAGAACAGTTTTTACCGGTTTATTTGCGTATGGTTCGCGGCGTACTAGATTCTAACGATCTGCCATTAAATGTTTCTCGGGAGATTCTACAAGATAAAGGTGCTACCCAAAGTCTGCGCAACGCATGTGTAAAACGCGCACTCGGCATGCTGGAAAAATTGGCTAAAAGCAAAAAAGAAGATTACCAGGGCTTTTGGGATGAATTTGGTTCCGTGTTAAAAGAAGGACTGGCTGAAGATTTTGCGAATAAAGACAAAGTTGCCGGGTTAATGCGATTTACTTCAACCCACAACGATGATGCAAAACAAAACGTTTCTTTGGCGGATTATATTTCTAGAATGAAACCAGAGCAAGACAAGATTTATTTCATAGTAGCCGACAATTTTGCAACTGCTAAGAGTAGCCCACATCTTGAAGTATATAAAAAGAAAGGTATTGAAGTTTTATTGCTGACTGACAGAATTGACGAATGGGCGATGGGGCATTTAACTGAATTTGATAGTAAAAAACTTCAAGCAATCACTCAAGGCGATTTGGATTTAGGCGGTTTGGAAAGTGAAGAAGATAAGCAAGCGGTTGAAAAAGCCAATGAAGATAACTCCGATTTAATCAAAAAGATCAAAGAGCTTCTCGGCAATAAAGTCGAAGATGTAAAAGTCTCTGGTCGATTGCATGAATCACCCGCATGCGTTGTTTCTAACGATGGCGGAATGAGTTTGCAAATGTCGCGGATGATGAAAGCGGCGGGACAACCAGCGCCGGAAATGAAGCCAATTTTCGAAATCAATGCAGAACACAAATTGGTTCAACAATTATCAGATGATCTATCTGAAGATGATTTTAAAGATTGGGTTGAGTTGTTGTTTGACCAAGCTGTGCTATCTGATAGCGGTCAGTTAGATGACCCTGCAGCCTTTACACAGCGGTTGAATCGATTATTGATGAAATAGATTTATATTCAATTGTTTTAAAAAAAAGGGGCTTTAGCCCCTTTTTTTGGTTTGAGTGGCAGGGATGTAGATCGGCAAGGGTTTACTGACTGACATTATGTTTTTGTAGAACAACAATATCCAATACTAAAAAGTAATCCCATTGCGCATAGCAATTGCGTGACTATCATATTTTTCCAGTTTACCAGCAGTTTTCCCCAGACACTCTTGAGTGGTTTTCCAGTCAATACAGGCATCAGTAATTGAAACCCCATATTTAAGTGAAGCGCCGCCTTCAACCAGTTTTTGATTACCAGCATGTAAATGACTCTCCAACATAAATCCAACGATCGACCGGTTGCCAGCCACAATTTGATCAACAATATTTTCTAGCACCAAGGTCTGTTTAGTATGATCTTTTAGACTGTTGCCGTGGCTGCAATCAATCATTAGATTTGTACTCAAACTAGCTTGCATCAGT
The DNA here is from genome assembly GCA_964578045.1 of uncultured Kangiella sp. Classification (GTDB taxonomy): domain Bacteria; phylum Pseudomonadota; class Gammaproteobacteria; order Enterobacterales; family Kangiellaceae. The sequence continues at coordinate 4,150 of CAZOBX010000053.1, forward strand.
TTGTTTTCATATTCAGCAATATCTTTAGCATGGTAGTTCGGCTTGTCTCCACCACGCAATATAACATGACCAAACGGATTGCCGGTGGTGCTAAGTAAAGTTACCTGTCCCTGACCGTTAATACCCATGAAACTGTGTCCACTGGATGCGGCTTTCATTGCATTTATTGCAGCTGACGCAGAACCGTTGGTACCATTTTTAAAACCGATTGGCATCGATAGGCCACTGGCCATTTCTCGGTGGGTTTGAGATTCGCTGGTACGCGCGCCAATGGCTGTCCAGGAAATTAACTCGGATAAATATTGTGGACTGATTGGATCAAGCATCTCGGTCGCAACCGGTAGTTCAAGTTCCGCTAGCCATAATAATAGCTCCCGTGCGATCATTAGACCGCTTTCCACGTCAAAACTATTATTAAGGTGAGGGTCGTTGATCATGCCTTTCCAACCGGTCGTTGTTCTTGGTTTCTCAAAGTACACTCGCATAACGATATAGAGTTGATCGGATAGCTCTTGGTGAAGCGCTTTTAACTTTAGCGCATATTCCTTTGCCGACTTTACATCGTGGATTGAGCAGGGACCAACGATCGCCAGTTTTCTGTTATCCTTACTGGTTAATATGTTGGCGATTTGTTGTCTTGAGTGACTGACAAAATCCACTGTCTTTTGTGTCATCGGCAGCTTTTCTTTTAGTTGTCTTGGAGTCATCAGGACTTTTTGTGAAGCGATATTGACATTATTTAGTTGATCGATTGCTGCCAAAGTGTCGGTTTGCATTATTAAATTCTCTATTTTGAAGGAGTGTTTTATTTAGTCAGTCTTTTACATTAATTGAATGAAAAACTCATTGTCAGTCTGTTTATTATTTATCAGTCCAAGTGACTGTTTACAATTGGAATAATAATTAAATGTTTGAAACTGGGACGACTAGTCAATCGTTTGAAAGTTAGACCAGATAATAATCAGCTTCTTGTCTAAAAAATGACAATCGGTAAGAGAATAGAAAATAGGGGGATGTAAGGTGACTATAGCTAGTATCGGTGTGAGTAAGTGCCAGTAAAACTTGGCGAATTTTATTGAGTGATTGCTGAGCAACCGCCTGCGATCGCAAGTATTGCGGTCTTTTTGTTATTCCGATTAGCTGTGACATCGGAGTTCTCCATTGGTTGATTAACTCGATTGTGATTACATATGTATCCGATTTATCCCTTTAATACAAAGAACTTATCTGCATAAAGAACGAGATTTAGCTAATCCAGTCGCTGAAAACACCATCTTATTTTGGCAAAAGAGCTAGTATATATGATATACATACAATGCCTGTAGTGAAGATAACGATATAGTCGCTTATCAGGATATTAACCGAATCCATCTAAGAGAAGTAACTAATGAAAGATCCTTTGGAGAGCCAAAGACTACAAACAGACACCATGGGTAGGAATATGATGGTCATCGCCTGGATTATCGCCATCGCTCTTGCCACCTGGTTTTTTGGCTCATTGGAGGACAAGCAATTTAATCCTAATCAATCACCAACCACTATCAGCAATCAAAATATTGTTAAAGTCGAGTTACTGCGTAATAAATTTGGTCATTATATTACCAGTGGCATGGTCGATGGTAGAAAAGTTGTGTTTATGCTAGATACAGGTGCGACCCATGTTGCTATACCCGGCGCTTTAGAAAGATATCTAAACTTGCAAAGAGGTCAACCTTATAGTGTGCATACTGCCAATGGTACCGCCCTGGTTTATGCGACATATATCAAGCGGTTAGAGATAGGCGGAATTGTCCTGGACAATGTACAGGCGGCCATCAGTCCCACAATGGAAGGTGAAGAAATACTCTTGGGTATGTCGGCATTAAAACAACTGGAGTTTCGTCAAAAAGGTAACAAGTTAACCCTGCTTCAACAAAAATTCTAACTAGCTGTAAAGATGAACAATCGAAATCATGCAATTTTAAAGCTAATACTGACCATGGCTTTAGTGAGCCTGGTTATAACCTATGCTAAACAGTCTTTAGATGATGTTCCATTTTTTACATTTGTTTGGCTGCAAATGGCGATTGCCAGTTTTGTGATGCTGGTCAATACCTTTCTCATTCAAAGAGAAAAATTCCCATTAAAAATTAACGCTAAAGTTTATCTACTGGTGCTTGGGGTCGGTGTTTTTAACTACATTTTTGTACGTTTACTTTTTATCTATTCTCTAGAGTTATTGCCGGTTACTACGCATGCTTATTTATTGAATTTTGTCGGCATAGTGACCATGATTTTTAGTGCTGTTCTACTGAAAGAAAAGCCAAAGATACTACAGATTCTTGGTGCATTCATCGCTATTGCAGGTCTTTGGATATTCTTTTACCAGTCTCCCAAGGAAGGCGAGATTCAGGGCATTTTAGCGATAGCGGTGGCTGTGATATGTTTAGCTTTGACCAACATTCTTTTGCGTAAATTACATATGATCAAAGGACATGGATTAAGCCACAACCATATTGCGACATTCGCGGTATGCGTCGGCAGCCTTCCCCTGATCGTTTGGGGCGTAACTAATGATTTACCTTTACCAAATATTAGCGGCTTTAACTGGGGCGTGATTGTACTTAATGGGTTGGTAGCCAACGCTTTAGTGATGACAGTTTTCAGTCAGGTAATGCAACACCTGAAAGCATACGAAGCCAGTATATTAGCGATGACGGGACTTATTTTTACCGCCATATTTGCCATGCCGGTGCTTAATGATTATCTGGAGATCACTGAAATAGCTGGTATCCTGTGTATGCTCGCTGGGATAGGTTTAGTTCAGTGGCAGCGGTCAAACTAAACAGAGATTGAAACCAATATTTATGGGCTATGCCGACTATTTTAGTGTTCGGATAATGATAAGGACAATTTTTGTGCAGGATGTTAAGATTGACCCTGATATTGATAATAATTTGTTATAGTTGTTGATTATATTCTAAAGGGAGTAGCAAGCTCCGTACAATGATTAACATTGCTCACACAGAGTTTATTGGCCGAGAAAATGAATTAAATGATCTGCTGACCAGTTTGACTGATGGCGATAATACCATTCAAGGCTGTCTAAAGTTCGTTTCTGGAACCGCTGGTATCGGTAAATCCTGGCTACTCGCTGAAGTAGCAAAACGAGTAACCTCTCTTGGTTCTAGAGTACTTTGGAGCCAACGTATCGAGAATCCTGCAGCCCCTCCTTTTTTCACCTGGGTACTTGTACTCCGCTCCTGTTTAGCTAACTATGATGATAACGAACTTGTGAGTGATCTTGGCAGGGGAGCAAGCGACATTGCTGATCTGGTTCCTGAGTTGCGGGATAGATTACAACTGACAAGCAAAAAACCGATTATGGATTCAATAACTGCTCGATTTCAAATGTTTGATTCAGTCTCACGATTTTTGCTCGCTAGTGCTAAACGCCAACCGCTTGTGATTTTGTTAGATAATCTTCATTTGGCGGATCGCTCTTCGTTGGAGTTATTAGAATATTTTAGCCAACAAATTTCGAACTATCCGGTAGTTGTGATTGCTGCACATCGAACTTTGGAATCTGACTGTAATGAGCCGTTAAAATCCACACTTAATCGGCTATCGCTTAGCGCCAGATTTTCTCAATTTCCACTCGACGGCTTAAAAAAACAAGAAGTAGCGCAACTTTTGCAGTTTTATGCCCAATTACTATTGCCAACCTCATTGGTCGAATCCGTCTATCAGCAAAGTGGTGGCAATCCGTTATTTGTGACAGAAATTGCGAAAGTATTGCGAAAGCGTTCAGTAGATCAATCTTTACTAACGGCTGATTTCCACTTTGACTTGCCCGATAGTTTGCGTGCGGTGATCCTAGCCAGGCTCAACATTTTACCTTCAGCTACTCGACTGATGCTTGGTCAGGCATCAGTGTTGGGAAGGACTTTCGATATATTAGCTTGGTCGGAAATTGTTGAAAAGAATACAAACAATCTTATGCAAGCTATCCAAAGTGCAGAAGATGCCGGAATCGTAACTATTGTGAATTCTGGAAAATTTCGATTTCAACATGCTTTATTTCGAGAAGTGCTTTATTCAGAACTGAACTTGACAGAGCGGACGGATTTACATCTTGCCGCGGCTTTTTATTTTGAAAAGTTGTGGGATAAAGGTTCGGATACTGTAATCAACCTTTTGGCTTATCACTTTTTCGAAGTCGCTTCGTACGGATATTCAGAAAAAGCCGTTCACTATAATCGAATTGCCGCTGAAGAAGCCACAGAGCGACGAGCCTATAGCGAGACAGCGAGATTTTTACAAAACGCGTTAATCGCATTAGAACAAAATGCAGACGTTCATTTTAAAGCTCAGTTTCGATTATTGTTAGCGCTGGGAATGTCGTTATTTAGATCCGGTCAACAGAATTTTGCTTCAGAACCATTGGTTCGAGCGGCCAAATTAGCCGAAAAAGCAAAACAGTGGCACGCATTGGCGGAAGCACTTGCTGAACTTCAATTTGTTTGTGGTCAACAGGGGATCCTGCACAAAGTTAGCTTACCACTGCATCAAACATTACTAGATAATTTACCGAGAGATGCACATGCACTTCGAACCCGAGCGATGGCTTCTTTATCAGACGCTTATCGTTTACAAGGAAAGTTCGAGTTAGCTAATAAAACATCAGTTGAAAGCATGGAACTAGCCAGAAAACTTGATGATCCAGTACTTCGGCTGGATTGTTATTGTCGAGGAAGTTGGGCTATCAGCAGTATCGCACTCAATCCTCAAGCAACTGAGTACCGGCGAAATTTAAGCTTAGAGATCCGCCATATTGCTGAAACTTACGGCTCATTAGAAGATATACTTTTGATCATGAGCACAATTTGCTTCGATCTGACCAGCCGAAGTTCAGCTGAAGAACTCCAGCAGCATTTAGTTGATTTTCGCCGACTTTTGGATTCGGTTTATCATCCTCATTATTTAAATGTGCTCGCGGGGTTTGAAATTTCCATCAATATACTTCAGGGAAAATGGCAAGACGCGATGAAAAATGCATTGGCTTTACGCAGCAGAGCAATCACCCAGGATGCGGCTGGAATTGAAGGTGGATTTGGCCAGCAAATGTTTGTCATGCAACGCGTCCGAGGGCAATTAGCCGGCGCTGCCGCCTTGATAAAACGAATTGAGGCAGATATTGATCCCGATAAGCTCTGGTTGCCCGGTCAAATTTTATTGCATTGTGATCTGAATAACTGGCAGCGTGCGCGAGAACTATTAGTCATAGTTGGTGCTATTTCCCAACTCAAACAAGATGATTTGTACCTGGCTTCCTTGGTGTATTTATCGGAAGCATGCATTGCGCTTAATGATCGCTTGAGGTTGATCGAATTATATAAGTTATTAAAACCTTTTCGTTATTTTATTGCTCTAATTCCGGGAACCGTGTCAATGGGAGCTGTTGCAGGTTATATGGCTTCAATTGCTGTTCATCTTGACAAACGAATTAGAGCCCGTGAGTTGTTTGAAGAAGCGATAGCATTAAATTCACGCATGGATGCAGCTCCCTGGCTGGCACGCGTCCAAACCGAATACGTTCAATTTTTGTTACCAAGCAAAAACAATAAGGATATCGCCTATGCACAAGAGTTGATGGCGAGTGCCACTATTATTGCTAGCAAATTCGAACTATTACCTACCTTGGCAATATTAAGAGATTTACGAACCGGCACCTATACAGAGCAATTAACAAAGCGTGAACGAGCGGTGTTGAAGCTTGTCGCTAGCGGCATGAGCAACAAAGTTATTGCTGTGGAAATGTCTGTCAGTTTAAACACTGTGGCCAGTCATGTTCGAAATATTCTACGTAAATTAAGGGTCGCAAATCGGACCGAAGCAAGCGATTTTGCAAGACGGGCCGCTTGGCTGGAATAGTCAAAATCATCATAATTGATGATTTATTTTCTGCTTTCATCCTCCTATATTATTTGAGCACTCAGCAGACGCCATAATGGTTGCTGCAGTGATTTCATGTACTAGGAGGTACAATATGAAACTTTTAAAAACAATATGTTTACTTATTCTATTCTTATCAGGAACCACATACGCTAGTCATAAAACAGAAAGTCCAGTTTATGATTTGAATCCCGACGCTTCTCTTGGGGTATTACATCCCGACTCCGATAAATCGACGTTAACTCGATCTCGAAATTCCATTACCTTTACTCTGGATACATCGGATCTCGATGCAGCAACTCCGCACACCGTATGGCTGGTAGCCTTTAATTATCCGCAGTATTGTTTAGCTACACCTTGCTCGGTAGCCGATTTTCCATTTGTACCGGGCCACGATCCGCGAGCGCAAGCCACTTTTGTTAATGCTGGCGGAGGTGTCAGTAATGTGGATGGTACCGGAACTTTTGTCGGAAGGGTGTACAAGGCCCGTAATGGGGTAAATGGGGCGGAAGTTTTGATAGGTCCCGGATTGGTAAATCCATTGCACGCAGATATTCGATTTGTTTTGAGATCTCATGGAATACCGGGTAGCTTCGAAGATTTGCTTGATGCACTCAATACCTACAGAGGAGCATGTAACTCGAGTAACGGCGCTGAGCCTCCTTGTCGAGATTACCAGATCTCGATTCATTTGCCATAAGCTGATTTTGGCATTTCACTTGGACCTGAAGTACAGGTCCTAACCAATTGTTTTACTGATAGAGTAACAATCGTCGTTAGTTGCTTGAAAACGCGGGGTTTATGCTACACTCCCGGATTGAATGTTTTTTATACAGCAGCAATTATAGTTAGAACTAACTCATAAATGGAGAATTGAAATGGCTTTATACATGATTGAGCGAAATTATCTGGAACAGTTGAACCTCAATGCAAAGGATGTCCGTTCACTTGAGGAGTTTAACGAAAATCTTGGTGTTAACTGGTTGTTTTCCTTTCTTTCCGCAGATAAAAAAAGGACCTATTGTTTGTACGAAGCGAAGGACCCGGAAATATTAATGATGCATGCCAAAGAGCTTGGTATTCCTGCGGACGAAATTGTTGAGGTGAGTAAAATCGACCCTAATCTTTTTAATTAGCTTGAAAACTATTTCCAAATATAATTTTAACAATAGCCCAAATATCTCTTTTTGGAGATATTTGATCTATTAATGACATTCAAATTTTTGCAGCAATCGTTACAATACTCTCATCATAAAGTAAACCTCTTTTTCTTATAATCGATTTAACCAATCAACGTCTTGGTATTCTTAGTTTCCTACGGAATAAATGTGAGCGTTTACCAAACGGCATCTAGTCTTCTCTATCCAAGTCACTAAATTCACTCAAATCAATAAAATCGGAGTGTCGAATGAAACGGCGAACAAAAAAGAACAGTTTTCACGCTTTCAAGCGAACATAAGTGCAAATCGAGTTTAGATTGAGGGAGTCTTTATAAAGGTTTTGTCCAATGTTTGTAAAATAAATATTAATATTCCGTGAGTTTCTAGCTAACTGAGCTATAATACCGGGCTTATTCTTTGATACTGACTGGCATTGTGTTCTTTTACTTCGTATTCTTTAGTCAAAAATAGAGTATTATTTATTATGAAATCTGCAGTTGTCAAAATTATAGTGATTGATATTCGGTTTAAAACTGCCTTTTGTGGAACATTTCAATTGATGTCCAAATCCCATGAATTACGTGGAGGTCAATTTTAAGCAATAAAGCTTGCTAATGTACTTAATCGTTACTAGCATGTAATTTTAGTTAGCTCTTGTTCACTAATGTTTCCCTGATAGCGAAATTACTAGGGGAACAGCAATATCGTTCACCTCTGAAGAATTGACTACGCACCTGAAACAAACTTTATCGAATGGCTCAGGGCGAGGGTGCCCTTTTACCTCGGATTGTATACCTATGCGATAGTGAGTGGGTGAAAAGTCAATGTTTCCTCATAATTTGTGATTCTGTAGTACAGTCCAGAATTGAAAATTTGACTAAGGTTAATAATGAATAATTATAATAGATGTTATAGCTGGAAGAAATTTGACAGTGAATCAAAAACACTATCGGCTCAGATTTTCATTGGCGCGTTAATCCTATGGATAAACGGGCTAACCGACAATTGATTGCAGAGCTACTACAGCAAAATATTAAGGATAACAATAGAGAATTTCCTCAAGAAAATTCATTTATTGAACACAAATAAATAAAGCAAGATTAAAGAATGGATATCTAAGAAATTCCGGCTGATATTTACATAAAATATGCCTAATTATCGAAAAATGAACCGTCTGCTGGGCGATTCTGCTCCCTAATCTAAGAAGAGAATAATAAATGAACATAGCCCCAATTATGATTAATCGTAATATTAGTCCAGTGTTGAATGATTATAAATACGCTACCATTTCGGCAGATGAATATTCGATTATCCCACAACTGACGGAATCTAAAAAGCATTTCTGGGATGACTGGAATGATCTAGAGCCCGATAACTACTTAAAAGATGACGCCAGCTTTCGATTCCGACGTTTTGCCTATTTTTATTTTTTACCTTGTTCGGGTGAGGTGCTTCCTTTTAAAGAAACTCCTTATTTTCAATCAAGTGAACTCAATAGTTATGCCGGTGACATTCAACGCAAGTTTGTTCATTTGAAAGATTCGATTCTCACCAATCAATTTTTACATGATTTGATCAGAATAAACTTTCAACAGTTTCCTGTGAGTGAAGAAATGTCTAAAAAGGCATGGAAACTTGATGTGCATCAAATACGCATAGTTGCCACGTCGGATCAAAATGGGGAACCAACCCCAGAAGGTATTCATCATGATGAAAATGATTTTGTCTGCATGCACCTGATTAAACGCCATAACATTGTTGATGGTGTGAATACTATTTACGACAATAACCGAAATCTCCTGGAAAGCTTTACATTGAATGAGCCCATGGATTCATTGATTGTCTGGGACCCCCATGTGATGCATGGCGTGAGTACTGTTCGTCCCCAAAACCCAGATGAGCAAGCTGTCCGTGACATGTTGTTGATTGGCTACTCATATGAGCCGGATCTTAAGCGCCCGGAGTAAACAACCGATACATTTTAACCGCAGATTTAACAAACCAATCATTGATGTTTTTTGGTTCAAAGCAAATTACACGATTAAAATCTCATATAGAAAAGACAGATAAAGGCTGATGGCTAACTTTACACAATTAAAGCAAGATGACATTCAAAATATAGCTGATAATTATAACCTGAGGGTTGCTGAATTTGAGTCAATTGATGGTGGTAACGGTAATTCTAGCTACTTATTATCCACCGAGAAAAGCAAATATGTGCTCACTGTTTGCGATGATAAAACTTTTGAAGAGGCGGAGGTAATGGGGCAGTTACTGTTATTGCTACAACAATACGACTTTTCCTGTACACGTGTAGTACCTTCTGTGAGTAAAGATGTTATTACTATGTATAGAGACAAAGCCGTTATGCTAAAAGTCTATATTGAGGGCCAGATTTTTGATAATTTAGATGAATCTATGTTATATCAGGTCGGCACGGAAACCGCAAAATTACATCAGATACCGTCACCACGCTATGTACCCACTGACCATCCTTATGGGCGTTCACATTTTCCGCAAGTATTTGGTCTCAATATTGATGAAAAATATGAATCCTGGTTAAATAAACAATTCGACGATCTTGAATGCAACATACCAGCAGAATTGCCTCGAGCTTTAATACATGGCGATTTGTTTTATGATAATTTATTGTTTGAAAAAACGAAATTTAACGCAATCATCGATTTTGAGGAAGCCTGTCATTATTATAGGGTGTTTGACCTTGGGATGGCGATAATAGGTTCCTGCGCAGACGGAATCACGGTCGCTCTGAATAAAGCCCGTGCCCTGGTGAGGGGATATCAAAAAATAAAGCAGTTAGAACAGGTAGAAAAAGAATCCTTACAAATGTTCGTGCAATACGCGGCTACAGCAACGTCTTATTGGCGGTTTGATAAATACAATATCGATACACCAAATGCAGATAAATCAGACCAACATTGGCAAATGGTAGAACTTGCAGAAGCAGTCAATGAAATACCGAAAACGAAGTTTATGGATGCTATTTTTAATTAGATAATATATCAAACTGAGAGAGGATATTAAAATAAGGAAATAAATCCTATGCCGTTGATGTACTGCATGTACAAGAGGTTATTCGATGTCCTGAAATCTCACCCTACCTGGTTCGCTAGTCCACGTGCTTGGCATAATAAATCTAAGGGGCAAATTATTACCATGAAAGACTTGCGACTAATATGCATTCCGCTACCAGAATTCAGCGCTCAACTGGTTAAGTCCCTGCGTTGGAATATTAACGCAGCCGCAAGTCAAAATGGATAAGATATCATGCCTACTCTAGCTGCGATTCGATGTCTAAGTTAACCCTAACACTTGGCCGCCTTTTATGCTGGATGGGCTTTCATGATTTCCGAATAATTGATAAAGAATTCGAATTTGGCGGCGGCGGGATTGAAAAAGTTGAGTGTCAACGATGTGGCGTGATAATAACTCGGCAGGCTTAAGCGCTTTAGTAAACGATGGAAAAAACACTGTTCATAGCTTATTTTGTAAACGTCCGTCGAAAGAGAAAGACACCTTCACTTAAATCGTTGATCTCATTTCAACCTTCCAAGGCATCAGACATTCTAAATCCTCAGGTTTCTTTGGCAACACTTCAAGCAGGTGCATCAGATAGTTGAACGGTGTGAGTCCACTAGCCTTAGCGGTTTCGAAGGGATTGTAAAGTATTGCACTGGCATGAGCACCGCTATCGGTATTGCAGAACATTCAATTTTTCGGCCAATCACAAAGGGTTTCACCGCTCGCTCGGCTGGATTGTTATCAATATTGATGTCGCCATTTTTGATATAGCCAATAAGTTTACCCCACTGATTAAGACTGTATTGAATGGCTTTGCCTATTGCTGATTTGGGTAACACCTGTAGAGCCGATTTATCCAGCCAAGTTTTGAATTGGTTTAGCAAGTGCAATGATCTTTTTTGCCGGTATAGGGGCAAGCTGTATTGATATTTGCTGGTGATAATTTGGCTGAGCAATGACGGTGTGGCAGTACTCTTTGGAATGGGGCTTAAAGGTACCGGTGCTATCTTGATTTGAACTTTGGTTCTTCGTTTCATGATAATCTCCAACCGTGAATATTGGAGTGAGTTTACTGTGGGGAATTGGGGTGGCCAGGTGCCTTTAACCGGACCTTTACGAATAAATCAGGGACTAGTAGTAGAATATTATTCCAAAAATATTTCAGATATTTTTTTTACCTGCTGACGGTTATATTCCAGGAAACTGAATAGTTTTTAGTGAAAATCATCATAATTGATGATTTTTCGTTTTCATTTCCCTTGCTAGTATCTTCTCTGTATTAATAAAATCTGTCCTGTTAGCAATATTTGTTAAGGATTACCGTGGGTCTAAATATTATCTAATGAATTAATAGGCAATAGATGTCCCCATTGCAGACGGTGGTTGCTAGCATGGTAATCTAAGAATATATAAGGGATATTAAGATCGGATTTGTTTTTGACGGAACAATCTAGGATATATTTCGGATACCCAGAATTTGAGATTAAAGGAGGATTTATGGGCTCAATTAATATTCCTAATAGTGTCTTTAAAATGGTGAGTTTTCTGACCGATACCCTATTACACTGGAAGACCTTTCAATCTGTACTTCCGAGAGTTCGTTGAATTGCTCTATCGATTACTATTTGAGCCACCAAGTAGAAGTGCCACTTTTGGCGGTTGTATCCAATTAAAATGGTATTACACCGAGGACACATATGGACGTGTCAAAAAAACAAAGCGCTAAAACACCGCAAAATGCAGATAACACTGAACAACAATTCAGTGTTCAAACACCCAATATTTCACTGCCAAAAGGTGGAGGTGCGATCAAAGGTATTGGTGAGAAATTTGCCGCAAATCCAGTAACCGGTACTGGCTCCATGTCGGTGCCTATTGCCACTAGTCCGGGTCGTTCAGGCTTTGGTCCGCAGCTTTCCCTCTCCTACAATTCTGGTGCCGGTAATGGCATTTTTGGCTTCGGCTGGGATCTATCTCTGCCATCAATTTCCCGTAAAACGGATAAAGGGTTGCCGCGTTATCAAGACGCTACCGAGTCCGATGTGTTTATTCTTTCAGGTGCCGAAGATCTTGTGCCGCAACTCAATAATAACGATACTCGTGACGATCTGGTATCAGCTAATGGACAATTTAAAATTCAGCGCTACCGTCCTCGTATTGAAGGCTTGTTTGCTCGAATCGAACGATGGACTCGAAACAGTGATGGAGATGTTCACTGGCGCTCGATCTCTACCGACAACATCCTCACTCTCTACGGTAAGAACCACAATTCGCGTATAGCTAATCCCGAAGACCCACGCAAAGTGTTTAGTTGGTTAATTTGTGAAACCTGTGACGATAAAGGCAATGCGATTGAATATCAATACAAGTCAGAAGACGGTATTGGGGTCGATGTTAGTCAGTTACATGAACGTAATCGGGGCAACCAAGACGACCCTCGTCGTAGCGCTAATCGTTATATCAAACGAATTCGCTACGGCAATTTGGCTCCTTTGTTAAGCAACGGGCATCGTCCAGCGATGGCGGACGATTTACTTAACAGTGCACAATGGATGTTCGAGACGGTATTTGACTACGGTGAACATGATATTGACACACCAAAGCCCCATGAAGCGGGTGATTGGGAATTTCGTCACGACGCATTTTCCAGTTATCGATCCGGTTTTGAAATTCGCACCACACGGCTTTGTCAGCGGGTATTGATGTTTCACCATTTTCCAAATAAGAAGGAGGTCGGCGAAAATTGCCTGGTACGCTCGACTGATTTTACCTATTCCCATCAACAAGACTCGCCAAACGATGAGAATAAGCGTAATCCTGCAATCTACACCTTCTTAAACAAAGTGACTCAAACCAGTTTCAAACGCAAGAATGGACTGAACGATAGTACTTACATAAAACGCAGTCTGCCACCGGTCGAATTTGAATACAGCCAGCCCATCGTTCAAGACTCTGTTGAGGTTGTCGATCCAAAAAGTCTGGGGAATCTACCCATCGGTGTAGACGACTCAACCTATCAATGGATCGATTTACACAGTGAAGGCATTCCCGGTATTTTGAGTGAGCAATCAGGCAACTGGTGGTATAAACGCAATATCAGCCCGATTAGTGAACAACCAGTTTCATTTTCGGGCTTGGAGCAAGTTACCAGCCAACCCAATATGGCTCTTGCATCGGGTGCACGGTTTATGGATCTTGAGGGCAATGGGCAAACCGATATAGTCATGCTTGATGGTCCTACACCAGGACGTTATCAACACGATAAGCAGGAAGGTTGGCAGTCTTTTGAACCATTTACATCGCGGCTCAATCGTAATTTACAGGATCCAAACCTGAAATTTCTCGACCTGACCGGAGATGGCCATGCCGATATATTAATTAGTGAAGAGCAAGCTTTTATATGGCACGCGTCTCTGGCTGAGGCAGGTTTTTCCCCTTCAAAAAAGGTTGCACAAGCGCTGGATGACCAACTGGGTCCACGGTTGGTATTTGCTAACGCTTCGCAAAGTATCTTTTTGGCCGATTTCACTGGTGATGGATTAACCGATTTAGTCCGCATTCGTAACGGTGAGATAAGTTACTGGCCGAATTTAGGTTACTGTAAATTCGGTGCAAAAATAACCATGGATCACTCACCGCGTTTCGACCTGCCGGATCAATTCGAGCACAGTCGAATTCGCCTGGCTGATATTGATGGTTCCGGTACCACTGACATCATCTACCTGCATGGTGATGGGGTGCGTTTGTATTTTAATCAATCCGGCAATGGTTGGAGTGATGCGCGACTGTTAAAGGTTTACCCAAGGGTAGATGAGCTGGTCAATATTGCGTTAGCTGATTTGCTCGGTAATGGCACAGCTTGTCTGGTTTGGTCATCGCCATTACCGGCCGATTCAACTCGCCCGATGCGTTATGTCAATTTAATGGGCGGCCAAAAGCCGCATTTGTTGATTAAAATCACTAATAACCTTGGCGCTGAGACTCAAATGAAATATGCCCCGTCAACTAAGTTCTATTTGCAAGATAAACGCGATGGAAAGCCCTGGATCACAAAACTTCTTTTTCCAGTACATGTGGTTGAAAAAGTAACGTCTACTGACAAATGGAATGGCACCACATTCACCAGTAATTACAGTTATCATCACGGCTATTTTGATGGAAAGGAAAGAGAATTTAGAGGGTTTGGACGGGTAGAGCAAATTGATACCCAATCTTATGGAGAATTTACCGAAGGCAATATCAACAGCCCTTATATTACGGATGACCATACGCTTTATCAGCCGCCAATCAAAACGGTCAGTTGGTATCACACCGGTGCAATGATTGATCGTGAAAAAATACTGTCACAATTTAAACACGAATATTTCCCCCAGTGGTTAGAGGATGAAAGTCCTGCGGCAAACAATATTTTAGGAAATTTCAAAGAAGCAGAGTTACCAGAACCCGCATTTGAACAACAAGATTTAACCGCAGAAGAAACCAGAGAAGCCTACCGAGCTTGTAAAGGCATGGTATTACGTCAGGAAGTCTACGAGTTAGATGTGGACGAACTGGCTAAGGGCAAGCACAAACGAGTCAAACTTTTTTCAACGGCATATCACAACTGTCATATTAAACGCTTACAAACTCAGGGCTCAAATACCCATGCAGTTTTTCTGGTTACAGAAAGTGAAGCCATCAGCTATCAGTATGAACTGAATCTACAAACAGAGACACTCACACCTGATCCTAGAATTTCTCACAGCTTCAATCTTAATATGGATGAGTTTGGTAATGTGTTGCAGGCTGTAGCGGTTGTTTATCCGCGCCTTGGCAAACATAAAGATAAATCACTGGATCCGCAGACCATTCAACTGATTCAAGATGTACAACAGGAAACACATCTTGCCTACAGCGAAAGTCATTTCACTAACGATATTAATACACCCGATAACTACCGTCTGCGAGTCCCTTATGAAGCGTTGAGTTATGAACTCACAGGCATAATGCCTACCGATGAATACTTTACCCTAAAAGAATTACAGAATTTTAGATTAAATCTTCAATACCAACCAACGGGGCATACCGTTAATGATATTGAATACCAACAAATAGCCGATCTTACCATTGCTCAAAAGCGAATCATTGAACACAGTAAAATACTTTACTTCAACGATAAAGACAGTACTACACCAGAGTTTTTAAAGGATACACTACCCTTTAATGAACAAGGAAACTTTGGCTTACCCTATGAAACTTATACCTTGGCATTAACAGAAGACTTGCTTGATGCAGTGTTAGCCGAAAAATTCACAGCCACAATAAAAGCTGAGTTAAATGATGCTGCAAAAAGTGGTTATATAAAAGGCGCAGAAATAGGCGCAACCGCAAATCAATATTGGATGCGATCAGGCATTGCAGGGTTCTCTGATGATGCCGCCGAACATTTCTTTTTACCTGAACGTTACACCGATCCTTTCAATCAAACCACAACCCTCAAATTTGATCCACTGGATTTGTTTATTGAATCAAGTACCGATCCCATAGGAAATAGCACTTCAGTAGAAGACTTTGACTACCGAGTGTTAGCGCCACGCGAACTCAAAGACATCAATGACAATGTAGCCGAAATGGTATTTGATGTGTTGGGGCTTCCTACTGCAATGGCAGTAAAAGGCAAGAAAATTGCTGGAGAATGGCAAGGAGATAATCTGGATGATTTTATTAATAATGAATTGTTATTAAATCCCTCACAAAGTGATGTTGTCGATTTTTGTACCAGCGTTACCCAAGATGATGTCCAGGCAAGACAATGGTTAGGCAATGCCACTACCCGTTTTATTTATCACTTTGGTGAAACACTAGATGCAGAAGGCAATGAAATTTGGGGAACTCGAATGTCAGGTGCTTGCTCAATTACCCGAGAGCAACATAAAAATCAAAACTCACCCTTACAGGTAGCACTGGGATGCTCAGACGGTGGTGGCAATGTATTAATGCAAAAATCACAAGCAGAGCCTAACCCACAAAACGGCAATCCACGCTGGATTATCAATGGACTGACGGTATTAAATAATAAAGGTAATCCAGTCAAACAATACGAACCTGCATTTACAAATCGTTTTGGCTGTGAAATGCCGCAAGCCAATGGCGTAACCGCTGTTATTTATTACGATGCAGCAGGGCAAGTGATCCGCACAGAACTCCCAGATGGAAGCTATAGCAAAGTTGAGTATTCACCCTGGCATGTCAGTAGTTTTGATCCTAATGACACCGCTTTTAACAGTGACCAGAGCAAACAAAGTGATTGGTATCAACGTCGTACTAATCCAGAACATCCAAGATTTGCAGAATTTAATTCACCAGAAAACACTCGCGCAGCGAATCGGGTTAAACAGCATGCCAATACCCCAACTCAAGTCTTTCTGGATAGTTTAGGTCGCGATGTTATTAGTATTGAACATAATAAATATACCGATACGGATGACAATTTACAGGATGAAAAATATTTAAGCTTTACCAAACTGGATGCCGAAGGAAAACCGCTTTGGATCCGTGATGCCCGTGATAATTTAGTGATGCAATATATAACGCCGCCAAAAACCAATAATGCGGCTGATAACATGATGCCGATTAACAGCGTACCCTGTTATGACATAGCGGGTAATTTACTGTTTCAACACAGTATGGACGGTGGTGATCGTTGGATGATTAACGATGCTACAGGCCAGCCATTTTATGCCTGGGATAAGAATGAAAATGAAGCAGGGGTTTTAGAAGAAAGAATCTATCATACGCTTTACGATAAACTGCGCCGTCCTTTAGAACAGCAATTACAAATAAATAATAATCTGCAGGTTATTGAGCGATTAGTTTATGGGGAAAGCCAAGCTAATAGCAAAACTAAAAACCTTCGCGGACAACTTTTTCAGCATTATGATTCCAGTGGTTTAATCAGTAATCAGCGCTTTGATTTTAAAGGGAATCTATTAAAGGTAGAACAACAACTCGCAGTTTTTTCTACGGACTCCCTTATTCATTGGCCAGAAAATCCTGCACAAAATACGCTAGATGAAACTTATACCCAAAATATTGAATACGATGCGCTAAACAGAATGAGACGTCAGGAAAACTGGCATCGCGCAAATCGAGAGCCTGCGGTTTATCTTCCCAAATACAATCAACGGGGCACCTTAGTCAGTGAAGAATTAATCGTTCAGGACGCAATAACAGAAGCCATAAAAAACATTGAACAGGACGCCAAAGGACAACGTAGACTAATTGAATATGGCAATGGTACCAGCACTCGTTATATCTATGACAAAGAATCACTACGGCTGATACAACTGCGCACCACTAAAACCAGTCCGGGGGAAAAACTACCCACAACACCTAGTGGTTTAAGTGATGCAAACACGCTGCAAAACCTGTATTACAGTTATGATCCTGTAGGCAATATTACCGAAATACACGACGATGCCTATGAACCGGTGTTCTTTAAAAATCAGCAAGTAGAGCCACGCAGCCGTTATCAATATGACTCCTTGTACCGACTGATTAAAGCCAGCGGACGAGAAAATTTTCATGCAATCAACGCACCCAAAGCTGGCAAGCTTGCTGATGTGCAACAGCTTATATTTCCTATTACTGATCAAGCATTAAGAAATTATACCCAAAGTTACGAATATGATTCTGTAGGTAATTTTAAGAAAATGATTCATGCCGCTAATGGTGGGAATTGGACACGAAAATATGAGTATGCCGCAGACAGCAATCGATTGTTAAAAACCACTGTGGGTGGCAATGCAGCCAATGCCATTAATTACAACTACGATACCCACGGCAGCATGCTTAACCTAACTAAAGTACCCGATGAATATCAATTGCATTATGATAGTAACGATATGATTCATCATATTGATCTGGGCGGCGGTGGTAATGTTTTTTACAACTATGGCAGTGATAAAGAACGTAGCCGAAAACGAATTGTGCGCTCTAATAATACTGTAGAAGATAGAATTTATTTAGGAGGCATGGAAGTTTTTAGAAAATTTAATGCAGCCGGAGAAATAATAGAGGACATAGAAACCTACCATCTGTTTGATGGTGAACAACGCATTTTGATGGCAGAACATGTGTTCAAAAAAGGCAATACAGACTTACCTGAAAATACCACTTTATTTAAATATCAATATTCTAATCATTTGGGTTCTGTGGGGCTAGAGCTTGATGAGGTGGGAGCGATTATTTCTTATGAGGAATATCATCCTTATGGGACTACGGCTTATTCGGTTCGGAATAAGGAGTTAAAAGCGACTCGGAAGCGGTATAAATATACTGGGATGGAACGGGATGAGGAGAGTGGGCTTTCTTATCATAGTGCGCGGTATTATTTGCCTTGGTTGGGGCGGTGGGGGAGTGTTGATCCGGCTGGGTTGGTGGATGGGGTGAATGTTTACAATTACGCTAAAAGTAGACCAGTTCTTTTAACTGATTCCAATGGGAGGTCAGTGTTTGGAGATATAGATGACCTCTCAGATTCTATGGTAGTTATGTTTGCCTCGATGAAGCCATCTACCTTGGATCAGGGGTTTTCTAGAAAAGAACAGCATCAATTGCGTGTTAGTGCGTTAAAAATAACGACAGCTACGCGCAACCGCCGAGCAAGACGCGCGCGCGCTAAGGCCGAAAGCATGGAGTTGGGTTATGCAATAGCTAAAAAAGTTCCCATTATTGGAGCGGCGGACACGGTATATAATGCAGGAAAAGCCATTAACGAGAAAGGCTTTGTTAATGCAACAAGGGATGCGGCAGTAGATGCAAAAAACACTGTAGTTAATATAGCCAAAGATCCAATTGGTACCGCAAAATCATATGTTGGAGGAATAGCAGCGTCAGCGAAAGCTGCAGCGAGCGGTGATATCTCTGCTATGACCGAACTAGTGGAACAAATAGGAAAGCCCGGAAAAAAGGTAGGTCCAAGCGTTAAAGCGACTGGGAAGAAAATAAAAAAATTACACAATAAAAGAAAAATAAAGAAAAGAGAAAAAGAGTTGGTTGATATAGAAATAGAAGAACTAAAAAAAAGTGGAATAGAAATTACTGGAAATCCACAAATTGATGGAACTCCTGGACATGCTTTGAAATCAATTGACGCAGCTAAAGATGCTATTAATGAGGAAACTATAAAAATTTCTTTTAATCAGGAGCACAGAACTATTAAAAGTATTGTCTTTGGGAAACACAAAAAAAGAAGACCTGATGTAGTGGTCACCGATAAATTGCAGGATGGAACACTTGATTATTTTGGAATTGAAGTCCCTTCTAAAACAGATAGAGGGAAAAGACTTCTAGGTATTTTTAAGCGTAATGCGAAAGCAAGTTTAGAATTTGGCGGAGACTTTGTAATAGTAAACAGGCCTGGACCTGAATATTTAAAAAAATTAACGCGGTAAGTTGGGTTCAAAACGTAGGTTGGCGGTGACGAAGGAACCCCAACAACAGAAGTTAAAATAAAACAGATAACATATGGGCTAAGAACCGTTCTAACAAGCAAAACGTTCTCGAAGGAAAAGAACCAAACACATTAAAAGGATATTGAAATGAAAATCAAACTGACTCCAATCAAACTTAAGGAAGTGTCACATAATGTCAGTCTATTACATCAAGTTTTGTCGGCATTCGATCTATCTGTTTCTAAAACCGAGACCACCAAACATTTAGCCGGTGAATCTACCCTAAAACAAACAAGGCGTTTGCAAAAACAATTAGGCCTAAGAGTCAATAATAATTCTATCCTACTCGATCAAGAATCGATTCTGGCAATTATTAAAGCCATGACAGATAAAGGTTTACTGGCCTCCAATCGATTATTTAATGTAAGCGGTACGGTAAAGCTCAGCAATGGAAAAATCCAAAAACAGCAACGATTAATTGCATTTGATCTGGATCTTCGGGGAGTATCCATCTATCGTACTCTGAAAACTTTAAAAGAAGCCAAAAGAATAGGTGGCTTTGAATTCCTTGGTGAAACTGCCACTGACAATCAAGGTCAATACAGCCTTAATTTTTATGATTGGCAATACAAACGTGCCGAACGAAACAAAGCAGATGCTGTGGTGTATGCTCTTTCTAAAAAAGATGAAATCATCGGCCACTCGCGCCTGGTTAACACTCAAGATTACTCTGCTCAAGGTTTTGTAAGCGACTTAGATCTTATTCTTGTCGATAACGATCAGCGCACAGAATACCAGGCATTAATGGATCCTTTAAATATTTTCCTCAAACAAAGTGAAACCAGTCTTCTTGAAATTGCAAAATCTAGCGAACAAATTTCATTTACCGCTAGCGAATTGGATGTTGCTCTCTCTCTAATAGAAATTGCTGCGGCTGCAGAATTACTTGTGCAAAAGGAAGCCAGATTATCTCACGAATTACTTTATGCCATCGCACGGCACGATATTGGTTTGTCATGGCCTGCGCTATATAAAGTTCAACAAGAGGATTTAAAAACCGCCATTGCGACTTGTATAGATGACAATATCATTCAAACCTTTACTCAAAATAAAATTTCAGAATTTATTCGAGCGTTACAATCATTCGCGATATCACACATACTCGATGACAAAGACGACGACAATAACAACCAGCTATCCGATCGGCTTTCGAATGCGTTACCCAAAAAAGCGCAACGGGTTAATTTTTTAAAAGCATTAAATGAATTCAGTGGAGAAGACTTTGGTCAGTTTTGGGAAACACATCTGCCAGAACAATCCGAGTTTAAAAATAAGCCCAAACTGATTGAAGCGCTCAAATTAACTCAACAGCTTACGTTGCTTTCGGGTGATCATCAGCCTTTGATAAAGGCCTTACAATTAGAAAAAGGCATCAAAACCGCGAAGGAGTTAATTGATTTTAATCATGAAGAGTGGCTGGAAGTGATCAGAACCGCAGGAACGCCCGATGCCATCGAAGGAAAAGATGAGAACGAAAAGCAACAACATTATGCTGAGATTTTGCAAAATCGAATCAACGCGGAGTTCCCCACTCAACGTATTACTAAAATGGTAAAAGATAATCAACTCGGGATAGACAGCCTAAACCTGACAGAAAAGCTTGAACGTTTTCTTACTAACAACGAAGCATTCGATATCTCCCACTCCCGGGTATATGATTTTAAGGAAGAGATAGAAGCGGCAGCAGACTCTGACGATGCAGAAGAAGTTAAATCTGAATTAATGAAAATTCAACGCTTATTCCAGATAAGTCCGAATCCCGAAGTCTTTACACTGCTATTAAAGAACAAACTCCATTCTGCCCATTTAATAGCAGGCTTTCCACGGGAGAATTTTGTCAATACCTATGGCGAAAAACTAGGAGGTAAAGAAACGGCAAAAGCGGTACATCAACGGGCAGAATTTATCAGTAGAAGGACAGAGTTTATTGCCATGGATGTAATGCAATACTCTAAAGATAGCCTGACGCCAGCTATGGCCATTTCACAAGCGGCTAAAAGTAAAGCCGAAATCGTCTTTAGCGAAAAATTACCAAACTATAAAAATCTCTTTGGCAGTCCGGATCTCTGCCAATGTGAACACTGCCGATCGGTTTTTAGCCCTGCTGCATATTTTGTTGAGTTATTGCAGTTTCTTGAAAAATCGATATTTTATATTGGAGAGATAGAAGCGGAGGAAAATCAACGTAGCCCTTACGATTATCTGGTGGGCGGAAAAGATATAGAGCTTGATATCACAATACAAGGTCGCAGGCCAGATCTTGCAGAATTAGCGCTTAGTTGTGAAAATACTAATACGCTTATCCCATACATCGATCTGTGTAATGAAGTCATGGAGGCTTATGTCGCTAATGATTCGTTGAAAAACTATAAAGGTGAAAATACTGGAGATGCCACGGTAGACGAGCTACGGGCTAATCCACAACATACTAATATTAAAGCCTATAAAAAACTCAAAGATGCGACCTATCCGTTCTCCCTGCCTTTTCATCAGCCGCTGAACGTTATCAGGACCTACAGCGATTTCCTTAATGTAAGCCGTTACGATGTAATGGGTGCGATCAATTCTCAGACGAATGATATCACCATCCAAAAGGCAGTTGCAGCCGAAGCCTTGGGACTTTCGCATGAGGAATATACGCTGCTAGTTGGAAAAGATTTTAACGATACAACTGATAACACTCAGCCTCATGAATACTTTGGCTATGACGCTGAAGACGAGCTTGAAAAATTGAGCCCAGTACATGAATTTATGAACAGATCAGGGATAGCTTACATAGACCTGGTGGAATTGATAAAAACTCGTTTCATTAATCCCGACCAAGATATTGTAGATTATTTTGATAAAATATTCTCACTAGCCAGTCTTGAAGGTGACAGTATTGAAGGTAATAGTACTAACGGTGCCACTATTGACAGTAAATTTATTCATACCTGGCTTGGGAAAGCCGCAATAGGCCAAACAGAGCCGGAGGACGATGCGAAAATAGAAGCGGCTTTAAGCGAATACAATCTTGGCCAGGAAACGGAAGAAGAAACAATTTCACCGAACGAGCTTAAGCAGTGGGCTGAAGAACATTTTGCTCAATTGCAGCAGATTATCACACTGTTTGAACCTTCTTCACAATGCAATCTTGAGACGACCAGATTAAGAACGATCCAGAGTGTTTATGAAGATCCAGATACTATTGTAATAATGGCTAATCTGGAAGAAAAAATGGTATTGGGCGCCTCTGGAATAGAAACAGATAGTTGGTCTAAGTTTCATCGTTTTATCCGTTTATGGAGAAAATTAGGCTGGAGCATTCATGAAACCGATCTGATACTGTCAGTCCTTGGGGAGGATGATATAAGACCTGAGACCATTGCTAAACTGGAGTCAGTCTTATTGTTAAAAAAAGCCAGCAAACTACCGCTGAATCAATTGGCCGCGTTATGGGGTGATATCGATACCTACGGCAATAAATCCTTGTACAAAAAACTCTTTCTTAACAAATCCAATCAACCAATTGATAGCGCTTTTGAAGCAGATGCTCAAGGTCATTATCTGGTAAAACAACGGGATGATCAAAACGAACCGATAACCCTGTTAAAACATCAATCGGCAATTCTTGCGGCATTCAGAATATCTGAAGAAGAGCTAAATGTTATTCTTAACAAAGCCAAAATTAATATTCAAGGAAATTTACGATTAATAGATTTCGATAATGATATTCTCAATCTTCAAAATCTAAGCGCCATTTATC
>CAZOBX010000054.1:0-22318 GCA_964578045.1 uncultured Kangiella sp.
CTATCGGAACCAATCCGGCCTTCTCCTCAAACGTAATCTCAGTAATCTCATCGAATTCTTCTAATTCACCAATAGATGCCAATACGAAGGCCGTTCCAATATTTGGATGTCCCGCGAAAGGTACCTCAGTAGATGGCGTGAATATCCTAACTTTTCGCGTCTTCTCTTTGTCCGAAGAAAAAACAAAAGTACTTTCGGAGAAATTGAACTCTCGAGCAATGTTCTGCATTTGTTTATCAGTGAGCCCATCAGCTTTAGGAAAAACTGCAAGTTGATTCCCACTAAAGCGCTTGGTTGTAAAAACATCGCAGATATAATAAGTGTAATTCATTGTATGGATTATTCTACCTAACGCATAGCTAAGAGGCGTAAAATAGTTGGCTAAAATTAGCGAGGAACGAGCAATAGCCAACTGTTTTTTGTCCGTTCTTAAGCAACTTTTTAAATGGTATTTTGGCAATTGCTATCACACCAAAACCATAAAGTGTTATGTGCCTATCAATAAAGTTACTTAAAAATATTTTACTGCAAGAGCGTGGCGATGCGAGCAAATAAACCTGGCGTCACATGATTTTGCACAGAATCAACCAGGGTCCGAGACCACACACCATCTTTATTGCCGTTTGTTAAATAAACAATCACATAATGATCATTTAAAGTCTCTTGAAATAGAATTCTCACCCGAACCAGCTCACCTCCATCGTGTCCAACTTCATGCCGACTTCCAGAGCTGTCGTAATCCCATCTAGTGGCAAAGTATCCCACATCACCACCAGATAAGCGATAAGGTTGCCATAGATCAACTAACAACTGTTGAGAAACTAACTGCCCTTGCGCTAGTGCCGACAAAAATTTACCCAAATCATCCAAGGTCGAATACGTATCTCCGTGCGAAATCGAGTAATCGGGTGGGTTAAATTTGTTCTCTAAATAAGTATCTCCACTTTTAGGAAGGTAGGCTGTAACAAGGTGCTCTTCAGGTACATTTTTTTCTCCCAAAAAATGTTTTTTGTAGGCCCAACGGATTAATTATTCGATTGTAAACTAACTCGCGATAACGCCGCCCTGTTACAGCCTCTACCACAGCTTTAATCACTAAATAATTTGTCTGGTTATAACTTATTTCTTATACCTGCGTATAATTTATAGCACATTATTAATTATTCCTAGCTTACATTGTGCTTGAAAAACCAGTTCTACATTGATTTTTGCCAACAGGATAATGAGTATAGTGTGTGTGAGAAGATAATATTTTGTATAGCCCCATTGTAAAAGCTGGTTACACCTTAACAAAACAGGTTCGAGTAACATGTTCTCGCTTATACCCTATATCAGGAAGCTCTGAGCAGCATCCAAAGGCGAAACACTTCAATCTTGTCATGCCTAAAACTCAGTAGCACCTGCATATTGCTTAGCAGTTTAGTCATTACGCCGTCCTGAAATAGCCAAATCGACTATTGTAATTGCATATTGTTTTCAGCAGAATACTTTTACTCTAATCTATCGGTACCAATGACATTACCGATGGGAAACGATGCCCAAAGAACAGCTAAATGACCATACTGAGCGCCGCATGATTACCGGCACCAACTTGATGATTGGCCATGTCTACTTCAAAAAAGATGGCCTAGTACCTAAGCACAGTCATCACAATGAACAAATCACTTACATCCTTGAAGGCGCACTAAAGTTTCTACTCGGTGATGCTCAAGATGAAGAGGTAATTGTGCGTGCTGGGGAGCTATTAGTTATCCCGCCACACCTTCCTCACAGTGCAATAGCACTTGAAGACACACTTGACGTAGACATATTTAACCCTCCACGTGAAGATTGGCTGGATGGTACTGATGTGTACCTAAGGGACGGCAATTCCTTATGAGTCATTGTGACATAAACTCTCTGTTGAAAAATTACCAACTGCCTACTCCTCTCGGTTTTGGCCAAGAAATGGCACCGGTGATGTACCGAGCTGATTACACCGGTGGACAGTGGCAAACTGGTGAATTACTACCGTTCGGAAAAATTGGCATTAACCCTGCTGCCACCTCCGTACAATTCGCACAGCAAGCATTTGAAGGCATGAAAGCCTATCAAGCTGAACACCCTTATCCAGTATTGTTCAGGCCAGAGATGAACTTTCACCGACTCAACCGCTCCGCAACTCGTCTGTGTATGCCACTAGTGCCGAGCGAACTGTTTGCCGATGCATTAGCGACTGTAACTAATGCCTGCCAACCATTTATACCTAGAGATTCTGGGCAATCGCTCTATCTAAGTCCAACTCTTCTGGGAACGGGAACAACCTTTGCTGTAAAAAGCTCAGACACCTTCACTTTTATATTGATAGCGAGTCCTTGCGACGCATATTACGCAGACCCTATTCAAGTGATGATTGAGCGCAGTGACTGTCGTGCAGCCGTGGGAGGAACTGGCGCAGATAAAGTGGGCGGAAACTACGCCACTTCTCTGCAATCAACGCATAAATGCATCAAACTTGGTTATGACCAGCCACTCTGGCTTGACTCTCTAGAGCGCCGCAATATCGAAGAACTATCTGGCATGAACTTTATGGCAGTGATTGATGGCGCACTAAATACTCCCATGTTAAGTGGCTCTATTTTGCCGGGGGTGACTCGCAATACGCTAATAGCTTTGGCCAAGCAGCAGAAGATAGAAGTAATAGAGCGCACAATGCCAATTGATGAGTTATTAAAGGATATTGAGAGTACCCGTTGCAGTGAGATATTCGCTTGCGGTACTGGGGCTATCGTCTGTCCAATTTCAACTATTGGTGAAGATAATGGTGATAAATTTATACTGCACAAAGTAGATGTAGTGGCAGCAAAACTGAAAAGTATCCTATTGGATATTCAGGAAGGGCGTAGCGAGGACTCTCTAGATTGGCTCATGATCGCAGGTGATCGCGCGGCTATTCAGCGTCGGCTGGAGCGATGATTCTCATATATGCTGGATAGGCTATACATAGAGCAATCTACTGACTCTAGATCAATGGTTCCAAGATAAACACTGTTTCTGTGAGGCGAACATTTTCATGATTCCACAACTGTTTACAGATGTATTGAATTCGTTCATGAGATGCTTGTGCGAGTTCAACCAATAGATCAGCATCACCGCTAATTCGGTAACAACGCGATACTTCAGGAAAACGCTTAAGAGCCTCAACGACACTATGTTGCTCAAGTCGATCATACATATAGACCGTAACAAGGGCTTCACTTGCTTTTTGAGTACTAGCAAGCTCTACTCGATAACCTAAAATAACGCCCTTGGTTTCGAGCTTATGGAGGCGAGCCTGAACTGCCGTGCGAGAACGATTGATTTGCTTAGCAATTTTAGAAATCGGTGTACGCGCATTCTGTTGGAGAATGGCTAATATTTTTTGGTCTAATTCATCGAATTCTTGCATTTATGGCCACACTGAATGATTAAGTTGCTGCATATGCAATTTAGCACGTAGCAGTGCGATAGCTCAACAACTGACGCTACTAGCGCCAACATCACATACATTTGTTAACGACACAGTAGATTGAGGGTAAATTATGGACTTACAAATTAGTGGAAAATCCGCCATTATCTGCGGTTCAAGCAGAGGGATTGGTAAAGCCTGTGCAAAAGCATTAGCTAAAGAAGGTGTTAATATCTGGCTAACTGCTCGCAACCAAGGCCCACTTGATCAAGCAGCAACTGAAATCGGTGCTGAAGCAACAGGTGAAATTCATACTGTTGTAGCTGATGTCACCACAAAAAAAGGCCGCGATGCTCTAATCATCGCATGTCCTAGCCCTGATATCCTGATTAACAACGCAGGTGGGCCCCCTCCCGGTGATTTTCGCGAGTGGGATCAAGCACAGTGGTTCGATGCAATCAACGCCAATATGTTCAGCGCTATCGACATGATCCGTCGTACTCTGGATGGCATGATTGAACGCCAATTCGGCCGTATCGTCAATATCACCAGCGTGGCAGTAAAATTGCCTCAAGCCGAGCTTGGCCTTTCCAATGGTGCACGTGCCGGACTTACCGGATTTATTTCTGGTATCGCTCGTGAACCCGCTCAACACAACGTCACCATCAACAATCTGCTGCCAGGTTTTATCGACACTGACCGAATGCGTAATATTGTTGAAGCCAAGGCAAGTGCGGCGAACGTCCAGTTGGAACAGTTCAGTGAAGAGTTTTTCAACAAAATTCCCGCTAAGCGTCCGGGCAACCCTGATGAGTTTGGCAGCACTTGTGCTTTTTTATGTAGCCAGCATGCTGCTTATATTACCGCTCAGAACTTATTAATGGATGGTGGTATGTATCCGGGAACGTTTTAATTTATTCTGACCTTGTTATTATTTATCTCTCTTTGCTTAAGATTTATGGGGTCAGATCTTTCCTTGCCACACTCTAGCACACCAATTCAAAACCCATTCCAATTAATATGTTCAACCCTTAATTCAAAAACTCCCAATAAATCAATCATTTTACGAGACCCCCGATGCAAACTCACAAATCCCTTGTCCCTTATCTTGCTGATTTAAACACTTCGAAATAGCATTTTTTAACTAATAAAAGGGTTGATATAATCAAATAAAATGCGAACAAACTTACCCAAAGGAGGCGTCACAAGTAATATTATTGAGAACAAAAAACCAATGGATAGACCTAGACGAAGTCCTTGGTTTCGATTTCTATATTTTCTATGCAATCCATTAAATCGACTGAGCCTATTCTTAAAGAAATCATGCGATTGTTCATCACCAGTTTCTTTAGCCAGTTTGATCTTCTCCAGCAAATCAACAATAAAACCATCGGTATCATCGTGTTTTCTTATTGCCTTCGGACAAGTCAATTCAAACACAATTCGAGAAAGCAAAAAACTACTTAAGCCAAGGTACATTGTCATAACGCTCTTTTATTTTCTTCAAACCATGCAGACACGCCCCCTCGATTAAATATTGCTTCAATAAATTCAATTTCTCTGACAACACTATCCAGAAATTCAATGACAAAAGGCAGAAACGGAACTAAAAATGTGGCCTTGCCAAGTGGACTTCTGGCAATTCCTTTTAGAACGCCCCACTCAAAAGTCAGCTTCAAAATATATTCATCTAACTTCACAGTCATTCGCCTATCCTTTTTATCCGAACACGATTTATTAGGATCGGTCACTCATTAACATTTAAACAATGCCAAACTTCCCTAATGCAGCTTCAACAACAGTAAATCAAACGCCACAAACAGCAACACCCGCTCCTTCGTTTTATCGAATTCTTGGCGTCAAGTCTATTATTGCTAGATTCATTTTCACAATCTTAAATTAGGGAGCCATCATGACATCACAAACATCATCCTACTGCACACCAAACCTTTTATATTTCAGTTAGTTATAACGCTTTAAATCTAACAGCTAATAATTAATATGTAAACGCAAAATCCTGGCAGACTCCAATAATACCCATATTTGTCGTAATAGTTCATGAACTTACCCCTCACGCAGGCCATCCCTCTGACAAAAATCTGCAGGGAAATCGATTACTATCAAAAAACCTCAAATCAAACAATTCTATCTAGTAGTAACTACCTGCATCTTTGGTAACCAACTGAACAACTTATCGACTCACGATTATATTCTTTCCATTCGAAATAGTGGGTAAATCCGCTATGTAGCGAGTGCTAAAACGCAGACTAAGATTACCGTCGTGCAGCATACGAATTTTACACCTGCACAAAACAAAATATCCCAATAAGAGATTTAAATTTAAACCGCATCAATTTGAAAACTTTCAGAACGGTCTTACAATCTTGCAGATTATTTGATATCCTCCCGTAGCAATGGACAAAATAATAATTCGAAGGAATCGTATTTAATATGAAAACAGTCTACGCACTGAGCATTGTTCAACTGCTGGCTATTATTTTTCTAGCGTTCAAAATAATAAGCCTCGAAACTCAAATCGAAACTTTGGATGCAGCCAATGACTCACAAAACCAGACCCAAGAAAGTCATGCTCTAGCGAGTGATGCGCAACATTCGACATTGCAAGATCCCGTCAATACCAACACAACTTTTCAAGCGCCTAATTTGTCATTAGAAAATATACGCCTAGTGGTGAGAAAAGAATTACAAGCCACCTTGGCAAAACTCGAACTTACCACTCAGTCACAAAAAAAGCCGACTGATGCTCTCTCCAATATTCCGTCCGATCCGCAAAAAGTAGACAAGATGGATTACCAACTAGAATATTTTATGAGTGACGGCAAATTTTCAGCTGAAGAATTAAGTCAGGTAGAAACAACTCTGGCAACAATGAATTATGACGACAGGCAAAGAGTTCTACACAAAATGGCGCAAGCCATGAACAAAGCAAAAATAAACTTCAATAATTAGCAGTTTGTAATTTAATTTTAATTTATGAAAATCAAGGAGAAATCATGAAAATAAAACAACTACTGATCACTATGGCATTTGCAATGTTATCTTCAAGCGTTTATGCCGGCTTATCACAAAACGCTGAGGTAGTGGTCGACCTGGAAAACCGAATCGCTTACGGCGATATGGTAACCGCAAGGTACTCTGACAGCGACTTTACCTTTATTGGGTGTGGTATCCGTAAAATCAGCGTTAGCCCAACAGAAACCATATCCTTTGGTTTTTGCCAAGCTAATTCAGGCGAAGCAGAGGACGGCGCTTTCACCTGTTTTACTGAAAACGCCGATATTCTCGATGGTATTAATGCGATTAGCGATTACTCATTTATAACATTTGGCTGGGATGAAAATGATGAATGCACTCGCATTGGTAATTCCACTCAATCCTTTTACATTCCTAATATAAAAGTAAAAAAGTAAATTTATTGGTCGATATTATCAATAGCTGGATACTTAATTTTTATTTTCGATTAATTAAATTAGCACCCAAAGTACTATTTAAATAAGTGTTCCGAATAAGTATCCAGCTATTGATTAGAGGGCTGCTTTCATATTTTATAAAGCGGTGAGCCGAATATCGCTCACAATTTCTAATTTATCACACAGAAGCTTCAGGGGAGAAAGTCGATATTTCTTTGGACTGTTGACTCGACGCTTTAAAATAGCGTTTTGGTGAAACCCCCAAATGTTTTTTAAACATGGTAATAAAAGCAGAGCCTGACTCATAACCCAAATCCACTGCTACATTCGAAATTTTGTCACCCTTTTCAATTCGTTCCAGTGAATATAAAATTCTTAACCTTTGTCGCCATTCGATAAAACCCATTTGGGTTTCCTTATGAAAGAGACGGTTAATCGTTCTCGGGGTTGCGCCTACGGTTTCACACCATTGTTGCAGTGAGGTATTGTCACTCGGTTCCTTGCAGATCATATCAGTTATTTTTAGTAATCTTCGGTCATTTGGCATATTTAGGGAAAGCGGTGCCTGACTGGCGTCTTCGATTTGATCGAGCAAAAATTCTATATGCCGCATTCTCTTCGAATCAAGCGAGTATTCATCGCCCCATAAAGTCGTTTTTAGTATCAGCTCCCTTAACAACCTGTCCACATTTATCGCAGTGGTTTGATTGGGTAAA
The DNA here is from genome assembly GCA_964578045.1 of uncultured Kangiella sp. GTDB lineage: Bacteria > Pseudomonadota > Gammaproteobacteria > Enterobacterales > Kangiellaceae. The sequence continues at coordinate 7,575 of CAZOBX010000054.1, forward strand.
TTCTCAGAGTATTCATTCTCAATATACAAGGAGCGAAAGCTTAACCCAAACTTGGTTGAGACCATATGGGGCGTATATTTAGGTACCCACAACGCCCTTTCCGGCGGGATGATAAAACTGGCGCCAGGTACTTCGACTTTCATGATTCCACGTGATGAGTAAGCGAGTTGCCCCCATGGATGTTGGTGTTCTTCCACGATATAATTCGCTGGCATTTCCGAAACTCTTGCCAATATCGGCCGGGTCATCCGGTCCTTGTTAAAACCCGATTGACCCTTAGTCCAAGTGTGAATGTCCGATTTGATAAATAAATAGTCTTTTTAGCGAAAGAATGACATAGAGTCTAAAGATATAATCCTGTTGTCGCAACCAAAAAGATAGATTCTCAGGTATAACCCAATGCTCCCAAAACAATGGCAAACCAAAAAAGCATTTTTGATCATCACTTCCATATTGATGACTTTAACCTTTGCCGCCTGGGTGGCGTTGCTCAATAACTTCGCAGTCGAAAAAGCCGCCTTTACCGGAAAAGAAATTGGTATGCTGCAAAGCCTGAGAGAAATTCCAGGTTTTCTGGCGTTCACCGCCGTCTTTATATTACTAGCCATAAAGGAACAAACATTTGCATTATTGTCGCTTTGTGTTTTATCAATTGGTGTGGCTATCACCGGACTATTCCCGTTCGAAATCGGTCTCTATGCCACCACCGTATTAATGTCAGTGGGTTTCCATTATTTTGAGACGGTTAAAAACTCACTATCCTTGCAATGGTTGAGTAAAGAAGAAGCCCCTGCCGTCCTTGGGCAACTCATTGCCGCCAGCGCATTGGCCTCTTTGATAACCTACGGCGTCATCTGGGTCCTTTTTGAGGTCTTTGCGATGGAGTATTCTCTGGTCTATCTGATTTTTGGCAGTTTAGGGTTTTTGCTCTTCGTCTGGTTATGGTTAGCTTTCCCTCAATTTGAAAATCCGGTCGAACAACACAAAAAGTTGATCCTCCGTAAACGTTATTGGTTGTATTATTTATTGACCTTTTTTGCTGGCGCGAGACGGCAAATATTTATGGTGTTTGCTGGATTTATGATGGTGGAAAAATTTAACTACAGCGCCGCCGATATCGCTTTATTATTTATTGCTAATCACGTTTTAAATCTATATTTCGCCCCAAAAATTGGTCGCTGGATTGGAAAAATTGGCGAGCGAAAAGCGCTGACGATTGAATATATCGGTTTGGTTTTTGTGTTTATCGGTTACGCATTGGTCAATGATTCTGACCTGGCCGCTGGCTTATATATTATCGACCACCTGTTTTTTGCGATGGCCATCGCAATAAAAACTTTTTTCCAGAAAATTGCCGACCCCAAAGACATAGCCTCTACATCAGCGGTCAGTTTTACCATTAACCATATCGCAGCTGTGGTGATCCCTGCCGCATTTGGTATTTTGTGGCTGTATAGTCCAGCGAGTGTATTTTATGCTGGAGCAGCTATGGCTTTTATCTCGTTGATGTTGACTCAGCGAATTGATATTGAATTAAACAAACTAGAATACTCAACCTCCTAGTACTCCGACACAGGGAATAGATAAAACAGGAAATGTGACGGAATTGGCTTCTGTTAGAAACAATTAGATGTAAAACCTTTTCAAGCGTAACATTTTAAATATCACTTCACTCCCATATCGGTATGTAATACTAAAATATGGGAGCAAAGCAATGAGTTTTTCTAAAAGTATTCAGACAAAAATCCTGCTTGGATTTGTTGTCTTTCTTACACCAATCTTTTTATTTACCTTCAGCAACGTAATTAATTCCGATATTAACCGTCAGTTAAGCGAAAAGAATCTGCAGGTCCATTCGTTAAAAGAAGCCATGGACAATATTGAGCGAGGCAGTGCGATTTACCTGTCGAATGCAGCGCGGGATTATGAAAGCTATTTTCGTGATTTGGCGGTTTATTACAAATTACTCAATCAAGATCTGGCATTGATTGACAATAAACTGGAAAAACTGGCAGATAGCAAAAATGAATTAGCTCAACTGGCACAAAGTCATTTAAGTTTGCTTGATGCCGTGCAAATGGAAAACCTCAATCAAAATATCGATAACACCTTAGTCTCATGGAAAAACTATCGCAATGAATTACGAGCGGAATTGGGCAACAATTTACAAGAACCACGACTCGAGTGGGGCGCGAAATACATTTCGGATAATTCTAAAATAGTATCATCGGCTTTTGATACATTGATAATGTCTTTTGAGCAATTGAGTCTTCAGCAAACTCAAACTTCAGAAATTATCGGTAAAACAACCATTGCGACACTGATATCCTTTACGGTTCTTTTTGGCGTGTTCTTTTACTTTCATATTATCGTCCCGATTAGAAATACCAAAACGGCGTTCCAGCGGGTTGCAGAAGGCGACTTTGGCCATCAAATTGAAATTAAACGCGGTGATGAAATTGGTCAGCTGGTACAGTCTTTCAACCTGATGTCGGCGCGCTCTAATTCAGTACTTGCGATTTTATCTAATCTGCAAAGTGCCTCCAATTTCGAAAGTGCCGTAGCGGCTATTCAAGAGCAGTCAGCCGATTATTTAGGTTGTGACCTGGTGGTACTGGCCAGATCCAATCTTTCGAATAATGGCTATAGCTTTAAAAGTATTGCGCCAATGCTTGAATACCGAAATTTGCATAAATTTAATCTTTACTTTAGTCACCAAGACGAGCGAGAGCATATCAACAATCAACTGTCAGATAATAAGTCAATTCTAATAGCCAATATCGATAGCTACTGTCGTAGCAATCCGTATGAAATCATACTTAAGCGAATCATCAATGGTTATCCGCTCAAGTCTGCAATAATCCAGCCACTGGAATATTCAACTCGTGGCGAGTTCTTATTTTTTGCCAGTTACCATGAAAGTCAATTTACCGAGCAACACACCGAATTATTAAATCACTTGATGCCGTTTATAAATCACAAGTTAAAGGCCATTGGTGAGTTACAGAAAACTAAGTCAGCGGAAAATACTCATTTGAATGCGACGCCTTCAGAAAGTGATACTTTAATACGCCATCTTAACCTGGCTTAAACTCCGACCAAGTGTTGGCCATTGTTATTAGCCACAATTTTTAGCATACTCGCGGATCCTCTGGGCTAGCTGGTCACACTATCCGTTTGAAGCGTTTATGGCTATACTGAACGGTAATAGCGTTAACTTTGTATGGAGTTATCGAATGAGCCCTAAACAGAAAGTGCTTGTCACAATTTTCCTCGTTTCAATTATGGAGGGTAGTGTTGGTCAGTTTTTTTACCCAAATTCGCCAATACCACCTTCCACACTCTGGTTGTTGATGGTATTTTCTTTGCTAATATTTCTCTGGTACCGAATAGACGCGAAGCAAATTGAATACCCCCAATCTGTCGTGCTGAACGTTGGAATTGTGGTGTTGCATTTAGTTGCACTGCCTTACTACTTTTTTCGATCGCGAGGATTGAAGAAAGGTTTTGTAGCAGTTGGCTTATATATTTTAACCATTCTTGGCGCTCTATTGTTGAGTACCGGCGCTGCGATTTTTACCAGCAATGTTTTACAAAGCTAGCAATTCGTCAAACCAGGAATTAGTCTCTACCCGTCAAAGCCAAGAGTCGAAATTGATGACCGGTTAAAACTGACAACTAATACTCAATGAAAGGTAGCTGATATCCTGGTCTTGATCTTGTCGGTTAAATAACAACACATCAGCTAAACTATCAGCCGATAAAGCATAATCTTCAATCAGATTATCCTCATAAGATTGGTAAATAAATCGAGTATTCAAGCTAGTAGATTCATTAATCTGGTAGTTTAAGAAAAACTCGATGCTGGCCAAATCAACCTCGACTTTTGGCAAGGATTGCAATGAGAGTTGTAGCACATCACTGGCTAAACTATTGACCTCGTTGCTTTCAGAGTAGACCAAATCGACGCCTACTTGCAGCTCACCTTCCCAGATGCTGTATTCAAAACCGCTACCAATTGTATAAGTCTTATCGCTTACATCGTTAAACCAATCAGCGCTAGCATACAGCTGGCTACCAGCCTGTAACGAGGCGTAATATTCATAACTGATATAACTGTAAAACGTCAGAGACTCGCTGCTCAACCAGGTCAGGTCGAGACTATAATTTTGATAATCGGACTCTAATAATCCCAGGCTTGATTTTTGGTAGTCATCCTGACCGATGTCCAGCATAAAACTCAAATTAAATCTGTCGCTCGGGTAAAAAGCCATATCCAATTGCAGATGATCCCTTTGTCGATCGGCAAGATAAAACTTACTCATCAACGGATTTTCGTTTGATAGTAATCCTTCAATGATTCGCTCAGCATCACCGTCACGGACCGACCGTTCGAGCTTTAACCTGGCATCGAAAGTCTCTCCCAGATTGGTTTTATAATCTAGCCAAAAGGTGTTTTCCTGGGTTTCTTTTCGTTGCTGATAAGTTCTATCATACAGCTCATAATCCAGCCCAAAGGTTAATTTTGAATTATCTTCAGTGCGGTACTCTAAATTAACTTTGCCGGTTGATCTTGCATAACTGTAGGGTATATTTTGACGGGCCGTTAAAGAGACGATGCTATCGTTAACGATGTAGTTAAATAAATTGATTTTGGTTTTGTTATCCTTTTCATCGAACCGGTAAGAGGCATTTAGACGCCAGGAGTTATTTATTCGGGAGACCAGTTTTAAGCGACTGGTTAAAGTATTAACTTTACCGTCCAATGAGTCGACAGGTAATGCGGATGACGCTAACGAAGCGTTCACCGTATAAGGCACAAAATTCTCATTTTGTTTCATTTGCCCGATAGCCAGATAACCATCCAGTTGGCTGCCAGGCAAAAATCTGTAATCTGCCGAAAAATAGACCTGTTGAAACTGATTGTCCGGCGCAGGCGCAAATGCTCCCCAGCCGTCAGCATCATTCGAAAAAGCATTTTGCCAACCGGTCATACTGTTTTTGTCGCTAAAAATTGAGCTGTAAAAACCCGCCTGGAATTGCCACTCTTGCATAACATAACTGATTTTGGCATCAATTTGCTGGGTGTCGTATTCAAAAGCAAGTGGCAACAGACTGCTGTTTACTTCAAACGCATTATCGATCCCAATAGCAGCACCAACGCTGCGAATACCTTTTTTGTTTTCTTTTTTATAATCTAATTTAAATTGAGGTAAGTTATCTTTAGCTTGCCACAAGCCCGATAGATCAAAACTTTTTCTTTTGGATCCCAGGGAGAAAATTTGCAATTTGTCATCTAAGCCAATCAGTCCATCGGTTGAATCCGCGAACACCCAACTGTCTGGTAAAGCCAAACGATGGTCCGCATCTTGAGCAAAAGGCGACGCAACCTCGCCATTATATTGACTGATCTCGCGATAGATGGCACTAAATTCATAGTCGCCCTGAATACCACTCAAGAAACTTAATGAGCGATTATTTAGTCCAAGATTGTTGCCTTCGACTTGCCAAAAAAAGCCATCTTCATCTAATGATTCACCGCGAAAGTTGACAATGGCGGAAATCCCATCATCCTGAATTCCACGATAACGCATAAAGTAGATACTTTCTTGCGATAAATTTGCCACGCCTATTTCCACCTGCCAGCTTTCGCCATAGACCTCATCAAACTCACACCATTTACACTTCCAATAGGCGGGCACTGGCGAAATAGAGTTGGCTTGCTGCTTTACTTCTTGCGCGTAGACGCTTGTCATTTGGGTTACATCTGACATCACTACCAGGGTTAAAATAAGCGACAAATACTTGTTGTTGTTTTTCGACCTTGAATAACTCATATTCTACCGCGTAAATTTTGCACCGGATGGATGGTTGGAACCATGGATTTGAGAGTGACAGTTTAAACAGTTCTTGCCGACTAAAAACTTGCCAAGTCCACTGTGCCGACCGCCAGGTAAAGAGGTTGAGCTAGGCGATAAACTCGGATGGCCAGCCGGAGAGTGGCATTCACGACAAAGCAGTTGAGTTCGTTTTTTTAGTAAAGCGACCTGATTGCTGCCATGTGGCACATGGCAACTGGTACAGTCTTCGTCAACCGGCGCGTGCTGCCACAAGAAAGGTCCGCGTTTTTCTGCGTGGCAAGAGTAACAGGTCTCGTTGAGATTGGGTTTGACCAGCAAATTATCCGCCACGCTACCGTGAGGTTGATGACAACTGCTACAGTGTAACTGATTGTATTTAATCGGGTGAACACTGCGCTTGTGCAAATCGGCCCGTTGTCGAGTATGACAGCTAATGCAAACCTGTGTTTGGGTGGTTGGCTGCATTACCGGATCCTTGGCAACGTGGATCTGATGGCAACTGGCGCAGGAAAGATCTTGCTGTTCATGAGCGCTGCCAGGCCAGTGGCCACGGTTATTATCTTGGTGGCAAGCTAAACATTTTTGATTCTGTAGCGTTGCTGGGGTGGCAACTTTTTTACCAAAATTAATGATCGTTCCTTGTAAATCATCGCTTTTTCGAGCTTGTTTAGAATGCTCATCACCTGGACCATGACAAGATTCACACTGCAATCCGGCAAAGGGTGTTCTCACATCATTGACCTGACCATGTTTACTTTGAAAAATGGGTAAAACAGGATATTCATTATCCTCGTCATGACATTTTAAACAGGTATCCGCTCCTTTGTCGGTTAAGCCTTGATGCAGCTTTACTGTCGCCTGTAATTCATTTGACGAACCTGCGGTAAATGATGTCAATGAAACCAGCAACAGGAAAGCACAGATGATTTTTGCTAACTTAACTGGCACCCTGTTTTTTATCACTAACTTATTGATTACTAACACTGATATCAGCCTTTAACATGCGTATTAATTCTTCTCTGTTAAGTGGTCTGGCACCAGGATGAGAGTTTTCTTTTAGCTCGTTGCCTTGCTCATCAATAAAACGGTCAAGCTCTTGCACATCAACATGAACTTTGCTGGCAGACAAGGCTTCTACCGGACCAATCAGCACCGGCTGTAAAGGATTGTTCAGGTTAACAACTTGCAAACCTCGACCATCACTGGCAATAAATGCATAGTCATCTACACCGGGAGGGGCAGGATGACTAAACACATCAATATCTTGCGCGATTCCACCGGTTAACTCTATCTGAGTGATCTTTTCAATGGCATCCGGCAAGGTAATATCATAAACATGTAACCCATTGGTTCCGGCTACGGCATAGAGATAGTCATGCTCTCGTGAAGGGGTGGTTTCATCTGCCAATTTATAACGAGTATAGGTATCAACCGCAGTAACGCCCACCAAGGGCAAGGTTTGTACCAGCACGAGTGATTCGAAATTTGGTAATAAATCAACCACGTGGATGCCCACTTGCGGGTCAATCACATAAGCTCTGGATGCATATTGATTATCCTTTTGGAAATGCGCATAAAGATGCACCTGTTCGGCATTAATATTCGCTACGGTAGCGCGGATCACAGGATTGGAAGCATCAGCGTAATCAACCACCATAAGACCGTCAGTCCCCGAGGCAACAAACAAATAAATCCCCCAAAGTTTGGCCGACATTATTTTAGCAATCGCCAGGCTCGACACTAACGCCGGTTGAAATGGGTTAGTAACGTTGTATAAATTTATCCCGTTATCGGCATTGGTGACATAAATAAAACCCGCAGCATAGATGACATCCACCGCATTAACATTAGCGATTGTAGCAACGGGCTCATCCGGCAATCCATTTTGCATATCAAAAATATCCACGCCGGTGTTACCTGTCGCCACGTAAATATAGTCAGCTCGTCCTGAAACAATGTTTGCCTGTACCGCGATGGCCTTACCATTACCAGGCAGATCAAGCGCTTTAACAAAGGATGGATTATTCGGCTGGCTCCAACGTTCATAAATTCTTAGGCTATTTTCAGACAGTAAATAGGAATGGGTTCTAGCCAAATTATAGTTACCAGAACCTAAACCCAGAGCAGGCGGTGAGCGATGACATTCCGCACACTTTCTCACCTCGCCAACACCTCGCGTGGTATGGGTATTGGCCGGGTTAAATGCCAACCCGGAAATTCCTTTTACCTTTGTTTTAGGCATAACGAAATCAAGTTTTTTAGTGCCATCAGCAGCGGTAACATCAGCAATTGGTTGGCAACCGACGATAAAAGGGGATATTTTACTTTGCGAATTGAGGCCCAGTGCAAAGTGTTTCATGGTAACAAACATCTTATTATTGGTGCTTGCCTTGCCGATAACTTCCTCTCTGGTCACCAGATTGAGTCCTGTCTTTCCTTCATCTCTTTCAAAATGACAACCGAAGCAGTTTGGCATCCACGAAGAATGGCAGGCATAACATTCCAGACCACCTTCCTCTTTTAGATGATTCGAGTTCATAGCTGCGGCGGCTAATGGATTGAATTCACAGGCGTCAGGGTCGACGATTTTCTCTACCTGGGGTACTTGGTGTTTTTTTCCGGTCACTTTTGAGGTTAGTATCACTTGGCCGTCATCTTGTCTAACCACGTTGTTTAGTGGTTTACCGTCTTTATCAATTAAAGTCGCGGCTTTATCCGGCAGGCCATGGCAGGTTCGGCATTCGATTTTTGTCGCCTGGTCCATATGTCCATACACATTACCATCCCCCATAATACCGGCCTGAGTATGGCAATCGATACATTGCAAGCCAGCCTCTCCGTGAATATCGATTGGATTAGTTTCAGAATCGCTGTAATGATAATTGTTGTTGAATTTAGTGTCCGTAGTTCCTATGACACCGGGACCCGATGGCAATCCCGGCGGCATTTGCGATTTACCTTGCCAACTTAAACCAATTCGAGCGCCACGATGGTGACAATGAATACATTGCTCGGAAGGAATGGCCTTGGTGACTCGATGTATTTTAGGATGCCCGGGTTCACTATGATTAATACTCATATCCGCGCTTTCTGACAGCCCTGCATTGGAATACGGCATATGACAGGCTGCGCAACCATCTGCGCGATATAATCCTTGTTGATCATGGGCACCTCGATAACCTTTACCTCGTGTCCATAAATGACAACGTGCACAGGCTTGCGCAGGTATTGCTGCATAATGGGTGGCAAACTCAGATTGGTCCGCATCAGGGTCATAGTCGATTAAATCAATTAGACCTTCAACGGCGCCATCTTCTACCGGAACATCGCCATCATTATCAGTAATTGCAAAGGTGGCATAGGTCGGTGTTTTGGTGTCATCCACACCATTCAAGTAAAGACCGCCGGCATGATGTCCGGAACTTGTTGCCATCATACTTTTCATCACCCAGTCCACATGGGGTTCATGGCAGTTACCACAAGTGTCCCTGACAACTCGTAAATTGGAAGGATTAACAAATCGCTCATAGGGCAAGTCGTAATTCAGCGGTTTGACGGTCGAATCATTGATGACTGGCAAAGAAGGTTGTACATGGGCTGCGACTTTCTGGTCGGAGGTATAATCTCCGCCATGACAATCTGTACAGGCAATTTCGACTCTTTCATGGAGTTGCTCTATTTTTTCATGACATGACATACAACCAGGCTCGGCCTTAGTAAAAACAGATGTGCTGTTACTATTACCGTTGCCCACAATATCCGGATCTTCACTAGCTCCGCCACCACCACAGCTGCTCAACAAAGTGAATAAAATGTATCCGCCTAATACACGCCGCAGTTGTCGCCAACCAAAGGATTGGCCTCTAAACACAAAGAGTTCTATCACTGGTATTCCTGATTTTTATTGTTGTGACGCAAAAAAATGAATTAGCGCATCAATGCTTTCCGGCCCGGATTTCTTAACTAATCGATCCAGTTTTTTCTTCATTTTTTTACCGACTTCACGCTCACCTGAAACAATTTGATCAAGAGTATCACGCAAATATTGTACTTGTTGTCCTGCCAGGATCCCGGCGTCATCGGCACTCGATCGACCACTGTCTTCATGACATTTTTCACAGTATTTTTGAAAATGTTTCTTACCAATTTTGGCCAATTTCGGGTCAAATTCCTGAGCATTTCGTATGAAAGTTTGTTTGGCATAATAGCTTGCCAATTGTTGGGTCAATTGATCATTCAACTGATCGGCACATTGCTGCATATCCGTATCAGCTAGCCCTTCACGAGGCTGCATAGAAGCTGGTCGTTCGCCTTTTTTGAAGGAAGACATCGTTTCCAGAAAATAATATTCCGAAATACCGGCAATGGTCGGAATATGAGATTGAGTACTATTACCTTTTTCTCCATGGCACAGTTCGCATTCCTTAAGTACCTCATCGAAGGTCATAGAGGCCATAACATTACTACTGAAGAGTGCACCGGTTATAATCACCATAAAAAACCTTGTGAGCCTTTTCAAATGCATCGTTATTCCCCTGTTTTTAGTTTGTGTTTATTTTTTTGGTAGTTAAAATAGCTACTTTCACAATATCCATTTCTATTCGGATATAAATAGCTAGCAATAAATTTTTTATTTTTTTCTGTTCAGCGCTACAATCCGGAGATTGAACTAGCCTTCTTTTCTACTTCGACAACTCCCTCAATATCCGACTCCTCCGGCTCTTCTTCGGATAGAGAGTCCATATCCGGCAGATCGTGAGCAATCCCCTTATGGCAGTCAATGCAAGTCATTCCATCAGTAATGGCTGTCTTATGCTTTCGCCTGGCACTGCGATCTTGGTACTCAAAATCCATCGCTGCCATATTATGACAACTACGGCATTCCCTGGAATCCGATTCTTTCATATAGGCCCAGACCCTTTTTGCCATCCCTAAACGATGTTGTTCAAATTTCTCTGGGGTATCCATAGTACCTATCATCCAGTGGTAGACATCTTTGACAGCAACGATTTTTTTGAGCACTAAAGGGCCAAACTCGTGCGGAACATGGCAGCCTGCGCAAGTGGTTCTAACTCCTGAGGGGTTTACATCATGCGGAGAATCCAGATATTCCTGGTAAACATTGGCTTGCATTTCATGACAGGAAATGCAGAATGACTCGCTGTTGGTGTATTCTACTAATTTTGTTGTGCCAACAGTGGCAAAGACGCCTAATAGAATTAAACTAAGAGCGACTACCTTGAAAGGTATCGCTATCCCTTTTATGTACATACTATCAATTCCTTTCCCACAGATTAAACTATTTCATCCCAACTACTTAAATAAAATCAAACACTTAACAACAAGTAAGACTCATTTATATTGTACAAACATTTATAGACAAACAAATAACAAACTATTTGTAACAATCTACCACCATACTATGTCTAATTGTTCCATAAAATTTGGGCACAAACCGGGAGAATACGAAATCCTTATGTTTTTTGCAAGACTAATGTGAATATTCACTAGACATTATGTCGATATATCTCAGATCACATATACAACAAAGCAATCCCTTTGATTGAAAACAGCGTTCGCTTAGTAATAGCTGTAATAACATTGTTTCCAACAATGCTCATACTGCCATTTTCTCCCTTCAAATAATTACACCAGTAATCGGAATATAGGTAGAATCACTATACCTCAAACGCTAGCTAGCGTAATTTGTTTAAATATTCACTCATTTATTATTAACTGAACAAACTTTTTTGCTACTACAATCGACATAAGTATAAAATCACAGATATTTCTGTTTATCTTAACCTTCGGTAGCTTTTTAGCTTAAATACTGATTATGAGATTGTTATGTTTCAACTTAATAAAGATGAAAAACTAATAGAAAAAGCGTTGGGAGGCTCCCAGCGTAGCTGGGTAAACCTGGTTAAGCGCTATGAGGGACTGGTTTACAACTACTGCTTGCGGATGACGTTTAACTCATCAGACGCGATGGATTTAATGCAGGAAGTGTTTCTTGCCAGCTATCGCAATTTACCCAGTTATCGAGGCCAGAACCAGTTTAAAGGCTGGATGATGCGTATTGCAGCTAACAAAACCACCGATTTTTTACGAGCCAGAGGCCGAAATCCACTGCACAGAGCCGGAGAAGTAACCGAGGAAAGTTATCGTAGCCCAGAGATACATTATGCTGCTTCACATAACCCTGACCCGGCAGAACACTACCAACTAGAAAAAACCAACCAAAAGATCAAAAATGTGCTGGATCGATTGCCCGATGAGCAAAAATTGGTGGTTGAATTAAAATTTTTCCAACACTTTACCTTTGATGAAATCAGTCATCAAACTGGCACGTCGATTAATACAGTCAAAACCCGTCTTTACACCGCTCTCAACAAGCTTAAAGGTTATTCGGAGATGCAAAATGTTATGTGATCATCAATTAGTTATCGAACATATCAACGATTATGTCGAAGACAAACTATCGCCTGAAATAAAGCGTCAAATGGAAGTTGTTCTTAATAGTTGTTCTGATTGCCAGGCGACCCATAAGCAATGTCTGGAGTTATACCAGATGTCTCATGCGTGGCAATCCCAAAATGTTCCAGAATGGCATCGCACCAGCTTTGCCGTCAGACCGCCAATTAAAACTTCTAACTGGCTTAACTGGGGAGCGATGACGACCTCCTCTCTGGCGATTTTGATGGTGATATTTCAACTGGAAATTTCCACTGGAGACACCGGCCTGATGATTAGTTTCGGCGGTAATCAAACAGAAGCAAAAATTGCCCAAATGGTTGAAACACAACTTGCTGAATATAAAAACCAACAAGAAAAGATTTTTCAGGTGAAGTTAAATAATGCCTTAGAACGACAAGATGACCGAACCAAATTACGTTTAGCCAATTGGCTGGAAAAGAATCGAGATGAAAGACAGCAAGATATTAAATTTGTTATGACAGGCTGGCAATCACAACGATATGAAGATCAAAAGAATGTTGATCGACAATTATCTTATATCGCCGATAATCAGATTGAAAACAATCAGGTTATCAATCAACTCATCCAGTCTGTGACGACTAACCAGAAGAATATTACTGGTAAGTCCGATCAAACCAATAACTTATGAGTCATCAAATTATGAATATTCAATTGAACAAAACTAATTTAGAGAGTAATCCAATTATGCAACTAAAATCAGTTAAATCTAATAAGAGACAATCTGTCGTAAAAAACGCACTTATGCTGGGTGTTGCTGGGGTGTTATCTTTATCCTCTATAGGCTCTTTTGCAGCAGACTTTAGTCGAGCAGAAAAAGAACTCAAGATAATGAGTAAGATTTTTGATACTTCTCTGTCTGAAGCGAAACAAAGTACTCATAGAGGTTATACACGGTCGAGAAAAACCGAAGCTGTTTATCTTGCCAAACAAGGTATGGTTTTTACTTTTAGCTTTAGCCAGTCGGGATTCTCCGGTGACGACTGGCAAGCCTTTGGAGAAGGCATTGGCCAACTGGTTGGCACTATCAGCGCTGAAATTGCACAATCTTTTGCTGATGTTGATTTTGTCGCCCCCATAGCTCCTGTAGTACCATTTGCCGACGGCGATTGGGAGGAAAATATGGAGGCCTATGAAGCCTATCAGGAAGCGATGGAGGATTTAAGAGAGGAAACGCGAGATAAACGAGAAGAAGTCAGAGATATTCAGCGCTCTATACGTGAAATTGAACGTCAGGCTCGCAGAGAAGAAGTGGATTCAAAAGAACTACAACAAACCAAGAAAAAGCTCAATGATAAAATGGAGATCCTGTCTAAAAAATTAAAACAGTATGAAAACATAAGAAAAGAATATGAAGATAAAAGAAAAGAAAAATATAAAATAAACAATCAAAAAAAGTCTGATTTAATTACTGGCACTTTATGCGATTATGGCGCAACACTTCGCTCTTTAAAAAGCAATGAATATATCACTTTGATTTTTGAAAATTATGCAAACGGAAAAGATCAGGTACATGTTTTTGGTTATAACGAGGTAAAGAATTGCAGCAATAAAGATAAATTATTGCAAAAAGCGATTAGTTATCAGCTGTAAATTTCTCCCAACCAATAGGGCTCATCATTGAGCCCTATATTTCTATCAATTAAAGTCACAAAACCTCTTCGTGCATCGTCTCTATTTAAGCAAGCTCTGGCCCTTTCGTCCTGGATTCAGCTATAATAACTCTTCTAAAGTAATCCGAGAGAAAATAATAATGAAAAAAATGCTCTTAGCATTCTCGATACTTTCTTTATCCACGATCCTATTGCTTACCACGACTACACAATCATCCGCAGAAAAAGCGGGATATGTGGAAAAAACGGCTACGCAACAATGGCAACATTGGGTTCAAGAATACGACAAAGAACGCCGTTCAAATGATGGATGGCTTTCATTGGTCGGTCTTTATTGGTTAAAGGAAGGTCCAAATAGCATTGGTTCAGCCCAACAGAAACAGCACCGGTTTCCACCACAATTACCATCAGATTTTGGTGAAATAATTGTTAACAAAGAAATTGTCACTTTCACCCGTTCGTCAAAGGATATTAGGATTGATGGTAAAGACATCGACTCTCAAGTTTTGGTCCTGAACGAAAGTACTGTTTCATTGGACACTTATTCTTTCTATATTATTAAACGAGAAAGAGGCTTCGCCATTCGTCTTAAAAACACTGACAATCCAGCCATTGCTAACTATAAAGGCACCCAATTTTATCCTTATTCGGAAGCCTGGGCTATCCCGGCCCGTCTTATCAAACATCAAACGCCACAAACGATTAATATTGCGACAGTTTACCAAACAATTAGAAAAAATGATTCGGCCGGTTGGTTAGAGTTCAAATACAAGGG